>JACPJY010000394.1 GCA_016187325.1 Rhodospirillales bacterium
AGCCGATGCCGCACTACGCGCAACCGATGCCGTACCCGCAACCAGCGCCGTACGCGCAGCCGATGGCCGATCCGCAAATGGCTTACGCCCAGGCGGGATACCCGGCCGCTGCGCCACCGCCGCCTCCTCCGCCGCCGATGCCCGAACCGGAGCCGGAACCGATACCGGAACCGGAACCGATGCCGGAGCCCGAACCCGAGCCGGCGCCGCAACCGGCGGCCACGCCGTCTCCCCCGACCCCCGAGGCCGGTACACTGTCGCCGGAGCAACTCGACGAAATGTTCGGCGACGAGCCGGAGCCGGAAGCGATTCAGCCGCTGCAGGATACCGGCGCGGGCGAGAACGTCGAAGACCTCAACGCGCTCGAACAGCTTCCCGAGCCGGAGCCGATTCCGCAGGTGTTCCAAACCGACGCCGAAGACGAAGCGGGCGCCGCGGAGGTTGAAAAAGGCGGCATGGGCAAGATCATCGGCATCGCCGCTGCGGTGCTGGTTGTGGCGATCATCGCCGGGATGTTCTTCGGCCGCGGCTTCATCGTCGGCCTGTGGCCGGGCGCCGCCGGCATCTACGCCATGGTCGGACTCGGCGGCGAGGAGCTCGGCGCCGGTCTCGAGATTCGCGACGTCAGTTCGGCGCGTACGGTCGAGGGCGGCGTCGATGCGCTGGTGGTGTCCGGCGTGGTCGCCAACGTTTCCAAGGACGACCGGCAGGTGCCGATGCTCCGCGTCGGACTACTGGACGGCAACGGCGTCGAGGTTCAGCACGTCGTCGCGGCGCCGCTGAAGAACCGGCTGCCGGCCGGGCAGAACATCGCCTTCAAGGCGCAACTGCCGGAGCCGTCGGCGCTCGCCCGTCGGCTCGAAGTCACTTTCACCAAGGAAGACAAGCCGGCGGCAAAGAAGAAATAGCCGGCCGCCGTCCCGCGGCGTCCCCGAATTTTCCGCGACGTCCCATGAAGTCGCCTAGAAACGCCTGAGCAGCCGGTTGATATAGTCGCGCTCCGGCTCCGGGCGATAGCGCTCGCCGGCGCGGCGGCGCAGCTCCTGAAGAATCTCGCGGGCGCGGCGTTGTTCCATCTGGTCCGGAATCTTGACGTCGCCGTCGTCGATGGCGGTACCCAGCGCCCCCGCCGGATCACGGCCGAACGGGTCGCGACCCTCGCCCGGTTGCTGGCCCTGTTGGCCGCGGGTCACACCCATGGCGCCGCCCATGCGGCGAGCGATCTGTTCGGCCATGTTCTCGGTGCCCTGCTGCAACTGATTGAGCGCCTCGGTCTGCAACGGCACCGCGTCGCCGGGCTGGTCTTCCCCGAGGGCGCGGGCGGCGCCGCGCATGGCACGCTCGGCTTTGCCGAACTGTTCCGGGATGCTGCCGAAAAATTCGTCCATCTGCAACATCAGCCGGCCGAGGTCGCGGCGCAGCGCTTCCTGCTCGGCGGCGCCCTTTGCTTCACCCTCGCCCTTGTCGCCACCACGGCCCGGACGGCGCTGCTGCTGCGCGTCCGGGCTCTGGCCGCCCTGTTGCGGCGGCAGGGTGCGCATCGCGCCCTCGCGCTGCTGCATCCGCTGGAAGGTCTTTTCGAGTTCCTTCTGCTGGCGTTGCGTCAGATCGCGCAGCCCGTCCATCAGCTTCTTGGCCTGGGCCATGCCTTCGCGCGGCTTGCCGGCCTGCATGCCGCTGCGCAGGCTGTCGAGCATCCGCTGCAAGTTCGACAGCATACGCTTGGCGGCGTCGAGCGCACCGGTGCGGGCAAGCTCGCGGGCTTCCTCGATCATCCGCTGCAGATCGGTCGCATCCATGAACCGCGACGGATTGATCGGCAATTCTTCCAAGCCCTGCTTCTTCAAGTGCTCGGCGAGCGCCGACATGTACTTGTCGAGCGCCCTCTGCAGTTCATCCATCAGGCGCTCGATCTCGGCCGAGTCTGCCTTCCCCTGCAGCGCCCGCATCAGGCTTTCCTGGATCTTGCGCAGGTCGCGCTCGGCGATGGCGAACTCGCCGTCCTCGATACGGAGCGCGGTTTCCCACAATAACTCCTGCACCGCGCCGATGCCGGCTTCGGTCTTGTCGTGCGACAGCCGGCTCGCCGAGACCGTCAGCGCCAGGTATACCACCGTGTCGTCATAGAAATGCGACGGCCGGGTGGCGAGGTCGCGCAACGCCGCCACCACGTCGCGAACGACCGGCGAGGTCGGCGTGTTCAGCTTCTTACGCGCGTCCGCGATGGCGCGCGCCACCGGGTGATTGAAGATCCGCTCCGGCAGGACGATGGCGATGGCGTCGCTTTGGCCGGCCTGGCCGCGGGCGTCGATCGCGTGCAACTGGATCAGCACCTGCAACCCCGCCCACGGATGGGCGCTGAAGTCCTGGATGCTCGAGCTGGCGATGCGGTTCGATCCCGGATCCGGCAGCGCCAGATCGGCGCGGATCGACGGCTGGCCGCCGGGAACCGAGCGCCCCTCGGGATGGCGGATCACCACTTGCACGCCGGCGAGGCCGTAGTCGTCGCGAGCTTCGTAATCGACGCGCAATTGCGCGCGCCCGGTGCGCGACGGCACCTGCGGGAACTCGACGCTCGGCGGCGAATCCGCGACCACCTGCACCGCCCAGCGCGCGACCTGCCGGTCCCTGACCAGGACCTCGAGCAGATCGGCGCCCTGATCGGCGTCCTCGACGACGGTTTCCAGCCGGTAGCTTCCGGTATCGCTCGCCTCGCTGATGGCGGCGAACTGGATCGTCCGGCCGCCGACCTTCAGAACCGGCGCGGCGCGGGCGCCGCCGGCCTGCGCCAGCAGTGTGCTGCCCACCGGCACCCGCACCCGTGCCGGCACCGCGTCCTCGCCTTGGCCGGCCGAGGCCACCATCGCCGAACGCTCGAGAAACATCGGCGCCAGCCCGGTATAGGCGGGTGGCGTGATCCAGACGTCGAGCTTCATCGGGCCGTCGGCGCCGACGGCGATCTTCGGCACCAGGGCGCGTTCCAGCCGCGCCGTCGCCTCGCTGCCGCCGGCGGCGGCGGCGATCACCAGCAACAGCAACAGTACCGCCCGGAGCCCATAGGGATCAAAGCGGGCCAAGCCCGGCGACGGCCAGCCGAGGCGCAACTTGCGGACCGCGCCGGCCATGCTTTCGATGTGTACCCGCCACAGCGATTGGGCGCCGGTGTCCGATAGGCCGGAAGCCAGCCGGTCGTGGATCGCCGTCAGCGGGCGATGATTGAGGCCGCTGTCCTGCTCGAGACGATGGCGGGTCGTCTTCTCGTCCACCGGATCGAAGCCGACGACCGCGTCGCGGACCAGAAAGCCGAAAGCGGCGGCGAACAGAATCAATATCAGCGAGTGCAGCCAGAACGGCAGCAGCGGCAGCAGATCCAGCAGCGCCACCGCCACGAACAGCAGGGCGACGCCAACGGCCGGCCACACGCACGGCCACAGCCGCTCCCAGGTCAAGGCCGCCCGCGCCAGTTCCATCAGCACCTGGTAGCGCCGGCACCAGCCCTTGCCGACGGCCGTGGCGACGTTGTCCGGGTCCGGCGTCGCGCGTCCGCTCATCGGCCAGCCTTCCGCTTCGCGCGAGTGCCGGTGGCCAGCCACTTGGGCAGCGTCTCGCGCGCCAACATGTCGTCGACGGAGATGCGCTCGCGGACGACGGCGTAGGCGTCATCGCGGACCAGGACTTCCGGAATCAGCGGCCGGGTGTTGTAGGCCGATGCCATGACGGCGCCGTAGGCGCCAGCGGTGCGCAAGGCAATAAGGTCGCCCCCGGCGATCGCCGGCAACCGGCGCGTCCTGCCGAAGGTATCGCCCGATTCACACACCGGACCGACCACTTCAACCTCTTTCGAAACGGCGCCATCCGCCGATTCCCTCACCGGCACGATGGCGTGGTGGGCATTATAGAGCGTCGGCCGGATAAAATCATTCATCGCCGCATCGACGATGACGAAATCATGGGTGGCTCCGGCCTTGACCAAAAGCACCCGGCTGACCAGGACCCCGGCGTTGCCGGCGATCAAGCGTCCGGGATCGAGTATCAGGCGGCAGCCGAGGGGGCCGATCACCGACTTGACCAGGGCGCCGTATTCCGCCGGCGTCGGCGGCGTCTCGTTCTCGTAGGGGATGCCGAGGCCGCCGCCGAGGTCGACCCATCGGATGTCGTGGCCGTCGGCACGGAGCGCCTGCGTCAATTCAGCGGTGCGCCGAAACGCCTCGCGGAACGGTTCCAGGGTCAGGATCTGCGAGCCGATGTGGACGGCGACGCCGGCGACGCGAATGCCCTTCATCTTGGCGGCGCGGCGATAGAGTTCGCGCGCGTCCGCCAGCGGCACGCCAAACTTGTTCTCGCGCTTGCCGGTGGTGATCTTGACGTGCGAGTGGGCATCGACGTCCGGATTGACGCGGATGCCGATCGGCGCCTCGCGCCCTAGCGAGGTTGCGACTTGGGCAAGCATCTCCAACTCTGGCGCCGATTCGACGTTGATCTGCAAGATGCCGGCCTTTAGCGCCGCCGCCATCTCGTCCGTCGTCTTGCCGACGCCGGCGAAGACGATCCGGTCGGCGGGCACGCCGGCGACCAGCGCCCGCTTCAACTCACCGCCCGAGACCACGTCGGCGCCGGCGCCCAGATTGGCGAGAGTGGCGATCACCGCCAGGTTGGAATTGGCCTTCACCGAGAAACAGACGAGGGCGTCGAGGCCGGTAAGCGCCTCCGTGAACACCCGGTAGTGTCGCTCCAGCGTCACCGTCGAATAGCAATAGAAGGGCGTACCGACGTCATCGGCGATGCGTCGGATCGGAACCGCCTCGGCGCACAACTCGCCGTCCCGGTACTGAAAGTGATCCATGGTCGGGCCCGCCCGTGGGTGTCAGCGCGAAGGCGGCCGATTGGGATATTCGTAAGGGAAGCCCAACGGCGAAACCCCGCCTTCCTTGGCCTTGTCGGCGGGCGCGGTCCTGCCGTCGCCCGGCGCCGGATACTCGTGGGGATAGGTCGAGCCTTCCGGGTACTGCGGCGACGATTTGACGCCGCACGCCGCCAACCCCAGCACCATCGCGAGGATGGCCGCGACCGTCGTCGATGCCGATCCGTGGATTCGCCGGGCGCTCATTGCAGGAACCTCTTGCGCGCCGCCTTGGCCGCCGCGCGCACGCGCTTCGGCGCCGTGCCGCCATCGCTTGAGCGGCTTTCCACCGCGTTCTTGACGCCGAGCGCGCCGTAGACGGCCTTGGTGATGCCGGAACAGACGGAGCGCATCTCGGCCAGGCTCAGATGCTCCAAGTCGACGCCTTTCTTCTCGGCCATCGCCACCAGCCGGCCGGTTGCATGGTGAGCGTTGCGGAACGGCATCCCGAGTTCGCGCACCAGCCAGTCAGCGAGATCGGTGGCGGTGGCGAAGCCTCCGCCAGCGTCAACCCTCATGCGGGCCTTGTCGAAGTGCATTCCGTTGACCATCCCGGTCATCGCGGCGAGACAAAGCGTGAGCGTGTCGGTCGCCCGGAACACCGGAACCTTGTCCTCCTGCATGTCCTTGCCGTAGGCCAGCGGCAGGCCTTTCATCGCCACCGCCAGCGCCATCAGCGCTCCGATCACCTCGCCGGCCTTGGCGCGGATCAGCTCGGCGGCGTCCGGGTTGCGCTTCTGCGGCATGATCGAGCTGCCGGTGGAATACGAATCCGGCATCCGAGCATAGGCG
>JACPJY010000395.1 GCA_016187325.1 Rhodospirillales bacterium
AATAGCGCGACCAGTCCGGCGGCGGCGATGGGGATCGCCAGCACCAGGATTTCCGGGGTCAACAGCGAAGCGATCATCGCCGATCTCCCCGGAACTGGTCGAGCACCAGTACGTCGACGGTGTCGAAGCGTTCGCGGATGCGGAACAGGAATATGCCGATGACGATGAAGGCGATGAGGATCGAGAACGCGACACTGATCTCGACCACCAGCGGCATGCCCTTGGCGCCAGTGGCGGCCAGAACCAAGCCGTTTTCCAGCGACATAAAGCCAACCACTTGGCTGACCGCGTTGCGCCGGGTGACCATGATCAGGAGACCGAGGAGCACCACCGAGAGCGCAAACGCCAAATCCTCGCGGGCCAGCGGGTCGGCTTCCTCGGTGACCCGCAGCATGATCACCATGGAGAGCGCGACCAACCCGATGCCGGCGAGCATTGTCGGCCCGATGCCGACCACGGTCTCGATCTCGCGGTGGATGCCGAGACGGCGCATGATCCGGTGCAGCGCGACCGGGATGACGATGGCCTTGAAGACGAGCGCGATCACCGCCGTCACGTACAGGTGCGGAGCGTCCTGGATGTGAGCCTCCCAGGCGACCGAGACGGCGAGCACGAACGCGTGCAGCGCAAACACGTTGAGCAGTGCCGAGATGCGGTCCTGATAAAGCAGCATGAAGCTGACCAGCACCAGGCCGCCGGCGAGCAGGTGGGCAATATCGAATTCGAGGCCGGGCATCTAAAAGCTCCGCGTGACGAACAGCAACAGCGTGCCGAGAAGTCCGAGCATCAGCGCCGCGCCCAGGAACTCAGGGACCCGGAACACCCGCATCTTGGCAATCGCGGTTTCGAACAGGGCGAGCAGGAATCCGGCGACAGCGACCTTGCCGACGTAGGAGAGGGCGGCGACCACGTAAGCCATCGGCGCGGCGCCGGCGGGCGCCAGCCCCCACGGCAGGAACACGGCCGCGATCAGCGAGACATAAAGCAGCAACTTGAGCGAAGCGGCGAGCTCGATCACCGCCAGGTGGCGCCCCGAATACTCGAGAATCATCGCCTCGTGCACCATGGTCAGCTCCAAGTGCGTCGCCGGGTTGTCGACGGGAACGCGGGCGTTCTCCGCGATGCCGACGATGATCAGCGCCGCCAGCGCCAGCCCCAACGACACCCGAAGTCCGACGGCGGGCGAACCCATGAAATCGGCGACCGTCGAGAGCTGCGTCGAGCCGGCAACCAGCGCCAGTGTGAACACGATCATGATCATCGCCGGTTCGGCCAGCGAGGCGATCATCATTTCGCGACTGGAGCCGATGCCGCCGAAGCTAGTGCCAATATCCATGCCGGCGAGCGCTAGGAAGAAGCGCGCGCTGCCGAGCAGGGCGATAATCGCGATCAGGTCGGCCGACCAGCTGAACATCAGCCCCTTGGCGAAGGTCGGCACGAGGGCCGCCGCCACCCAGGTCGCGGCGAACACCATATAAGGCATGGTGCGGAACAACCAGGATGCGTTAACGGCCAACACCACTTCCTTGCGCAGCAGCCTGAGGATGTCGCGATAGGGCTGGATGACCGATGGTCCGCGACGGCGCAGCAATCGCGCCTTCACCTTACGGATGAATCCGGTGAGAAGCGGCGCCAGCAGCAGGACCAGCACCATCTGCAGGCCTTGAATGGCGAAATCGAGGATCAGGGCCATATTGCCAGCGCTAGCAGGAGGAGAACGAGCGCCAGGAACACTAGGCTGAGATATTGCCGGATGGTCAGGAACTGGAAGTGGTTGAGCCGATCGGAAACGAAGCTGACGGTGCCGGACACCGGCGCGTAAAGCACGTCCCAGACCAAATCCCGGAGATCGACGGTGAAGCGCGCCGGCTGCAGGTCACCGGGTGGAGGCATTTCGACATGTTCGCGGGCCCGGAACACCAGCGTTCCGAACACCCGCCGGATCGGCTGGGAGAAGCTGCCCGCCGTGTACTGCGTCGCCGGGCGCGGGTCCGGAAAGCCGCAGTCCCAGGCCGGACCGCGGCGCAAGGCGCGGGAGGCGAAGCGATGGATCACGAACGCGGCCAGAGACGCCGAGATGATCAGGAACAGGAACACCAGCAGCCCGTTATAAGAGCTGCGGGCCTCGGCGATCGGCACGATCGACAACCACGGCACCGACGCCTGCACCGGCATCTGCGCCCCGATCAGGGCATCCATCACTGGCGCCAAGCCATCGATGACGTATCCCGGCAAGACGCCAGCAAGGAGGCAAATGAAGGCGAAGGCGAACATGGCAGCAAGCGAGAAGTGATCGACCTCGGCGGCATTTTTCGCCGCCTCGCTGCGCGGCCGTCCCAGGAACGTGATGCCGAACGCTTTGACGAAGCAGGCGGCGGCAAGGGCGGCCGACAACGCAAGCAGAGCG
>JACPJY010000396.1 GCA_016187325.1 Rhodospirillales bacterium
ACGGTCGTCGGATGCCGGCGCTCAGGCGCAGGCGTAGACCGTCTCCAGGGGAACGCGCACCCTTACCTGCCGGCCCATCAGGTCGAGCAGGATGGTGACGCGCTCTTCGTCGGAGGAACAGTCGAACAGCCCCTCCAGGTCGCTCAAGGGTCCGTCGATGATGCGTACCCTGTCGCCGCGCTTGAAACCGCAGCCGGCGCGCAACTTGACGAGCCCGTTCTCGTCCTGGCGGGCCTTGATCTCTTCGATGATCTCGGCCGGCACCGCCGCCGGCACCTTGCCGAAGCACACCAGTTTGGACACCCCGACAGTGGAATGGATCGACCACCAACGGGTCGCCGCCGGATCGACGGCGACGAACAGATAACGCGGGAACAGCGGCGCCGGCATCCACTCGACGCGACGCGCGTGCTTGCGTCGCTTCAGGTGCTTGGGCAGGAACACCGTGTATTCCTGGCGCGCCAAGTGGAACGCCGCCTTGTCTTCGGCCCGCGCGTGGGTCTGCACGGCGCACCAGTGGGACAACGCATGGGTCATCGGCCGCCTCCCTCTGCGGTTCCGCGCGCGGATGACGCGTTCCTGGCGACGCCGAGGAACCGCGGCACCAGCACCCGGTCCGCCGGGAAATGCGCGCCGACCTCGTCGTAGGCGGCCTGCGGCCTGCCGATGTCGCAGACGATGATGGCGTCGACATCGCCGGGCCCCGGCACCTCGGCGACGACCGGCAGGCCAGCGAGCTCCGTCTGTCCGGGTTCGCGGCTGACCACCGCCGTCAGGACCACCGCATAATCCCTGGCCGACAGCGTCATGATCTCGGCGAGATCACTGGCACCATAAAGCGCTACCCGCCTCCAGCCGCGATTCTGGCAATGCTCGAACAATGCCGCGCTCTCGGTACGAGCGCGCCGGAACAGATGGAACGACTGGGTCAGGAACTCGGCGGTGAGGCGGCTCTTCTCGGAGAAGCCCTTCGGCGTCAGGTAATAGGCGTAGCGGTTGGCCGGCGCTTGACGGACCTTGATCAGCCCCTTCTTGACGCAACGCTTCAAATAAGCGTTGGCGAGGCCGAGCGCGATGCCGAGGTTGTCAGCCATCGAGCGTTGCGAGGCGGCGGAATTGTCGTGGACGGCGTTGAGGAGTCCGAGGGTGATCCGGGACTCGTTGTCGAGATCGGATGAATCGATGTCGGTCTTGTTCATGGGATGCACCCTCGCCAAGGTTCCGGACCGGTCCTGCCCCGTCCCGGAAAATTGCTCGCCCGGTAGCCGCGGCCGCCGCCTCGTGTTCATGAAACGAACACTAGCTTGTTCACCGTATGAACGTCAAGAACATAGGAAAATCAGAGGGTTTTGACAAAATCCTTGCAAGCGGGCGGGACGGGGTTTGATTGACAGCGGCGGGCGGGCGAGAGTATCTGATGGGCCCCACCCGAGGCCCTAAAAAGGAGCCCCATGCCCGTCACCCCGCCCACCCAGGCGAAAATCGCCGTGATCGGCCTCGGCTACGTCGGGCTGCCCCTGGCGTTGGCGCTTTCCCGCCATTTTTCGGTAACCGGCTTCGACACTTCGAAGACCCGGGTGGCGGAGTTGCGTAGGGGCCACGACCGTACCGGCGAGATTCCACCGTCGGCCCTCAGGGCCGCTCCGCTGGCCATCGCCGATGACCCGCAAGCCATTGAAGGCGCTGACTATTTCATCATCACCGTGCCGACCCCGGTGGACGACGACAACCGGCCCGACCTCGGGCACCTGGTGGAGGCCTGCCGGACCGTCGGTAAGTCATTGAAAAAAGGGGCAGTTGTGGTGTTCGAGAGCACCGTTTATCCGGGCGTTACCGAAGACGAGTGTGGCCCGGCCCTGGAAAAGGCCTCAGGGCTTAAGAGTGGTAAGGATTTTTTCCTAGGATATTCGCCTGAGCGCATCAATCCGGGCGACCGCGACCACACCATCGACAAGATCACCAAAGTAGTCGCCGGCCAGACGCCGGAGGTGGCCGAGGCTTTGTCCGAGCTTTACGGCGCCATCACCTCGGGCGGCGTGTTCGTGGCCAAGAACATCAAGACCGCCGAGGCCGCCAAGGTGATCGAGAACTCCCAGCGCGACATCAACATCGCCTTCATCAACGAAGTGGCGATGATCTTCAACCGGCTCGGGATTTCCACCCATGACGTATTGGCGGCGGCCAAGACCAAGTGGAATTTCCTCGGCTTCGAGCCGGGGCTGGTCGGCGGCCACTGCATCGGTGTCGACCCGTTCTACCTTGCGTACCTGGCGAAGGAGCTCGGCCACGACCCAGAGGTGATCCTGGCCGGCCGGCGCATCAATGACAACATGGCCTTGTTCACCGCCGAACGGATCCACGACTGGCTCAAGCCGAGCCTCGGCAAGGGAAACCACGCCAAGGTGCTGGTGCTCGGCCTGACGTTCAAGGAAAACGTCCCCGATCTGCGCAACACCAAGGCGGTGGACATGATCAAGGCGCTGAAGGCGCACGGCCACCACGTCGACGTCCACGACGCCATGGCCGACCCGGAGGAGGCCGAACGCTTCTACGGCCTCAAGCTACTGCCGCGTCTGGAG
>JACPJY010000397.1 GCA_016187325.1 Rhodospirillales bacterium
AAAGGATGCGGTCGGGTCCATCCACGCTGCCTCGGCCGCTGCGTCGAGCACCACCGGCATGCGATGGTGGATGTGGGCGACAGCGGGTGTAGAGGCGCAGGTGACGATGGCGAAACGGTCGCCGTCGGTGAGGCCGGCGAAAGCAAATACGCCATCGTCGGCGAGGGTGATGCGGTTCTTAAGCTTGGCGCGACCCAGTTTGCGCCACTCGACCCAAGCGGTGGCGGGGATAAGGCAGCGCGAACCGAGAAGCCGTCGGAAGGCCCGCTTCTCGGCGAGCGTTTCGGCGCGGACGTTGATCAGCAGGTTCTTGTCCCATGTGACGACGAGCCCCCAGGCGAGCAGCCGTCCCGCCGGCCCGTCGCCGCCAGAGTGGGCGCAGTCGATGACCAGCGCCTGGTTGGTTGGGCCCAACTCCGGCGCGTTCGGCACCGGCGGCGGCGATTTCAGGCCGAAGCGGCGCGCCAATTCGCGTGGCTGGGCGTTCATTTCGAAACGCGAGCACATCGGCGCCAGTTTAGCGGTATTCGGCCGCGTGTGGTCTGGAAAGATGGCGGCCGATGGCCTAACGTCGGGGCATGGGGGAAGACCGCAAAACCGTGATCGTCACCGGCGCCAGCCGCGGCATCGGCCACGCCACGGCGCGGCTTTTTTTGGATCGCGGCTGGCAGATCATCACCTGCTCGCGCGACGAAACACCGGCGGAGTGCAAGCGCGATCCCAACTGGACCTGCCACATTGCCACCGACCTTGCCGACGCTGCCAGCCTCGACCGTTTCATCAAGGGGGCCAACAAGAAGCTCGGCAAGAAGCCGTTGCATGCGTTGGTCAACAACGCCGGCATGTCGCCGAAGACGCCGTACAAGGAACGGCTCGGCTGCCTCAACGGCGATCTCGACGCCTGGCACGAAGTGTTCGAGCTTAACCTGTTCGCGCCGCTGAAATTATGCCGGGGATTCGCGGCGGCACTGCACCGGGGCAAGGGCGCCATCGTCAACGTCACGTCGATCGCCGGCCATTTGATCCACCCGTTCGCCGGTTCGGCATACGCGATTTCCAAGGCGGCGTTGTCCGGGTTGACGCGCGAGCTGGCCAACGAGTTCGCGACGCTCGGCGTGCGCGTCAACGCCATCGCGCCGGGCGAGATCGAAACCGAGATGGTCGGGCCTGAGTACGAGGTGCTGATCCCGCGCATCCCGCTCGACCGCATGGGCACGCCCGAGGACGTGGCGCGCACGATCTACTATCTGTGCTCCGACGATGCCGGCTACGTCACCGGCAGCGAGCTGTGGGTCACCGGCGGGCAGCACCTGTTCTAACGGCAGCCGGGTCGGCCGCACCACCGGCACCGGGCCAGCGAGGCCGAAGAAACAATGGCGAGAAAGCGGAGCAGGACCCGGAACGCCGTCCTTTTCCATCATCCGGACGCGGTCGACACCGGACGCGCACGTCTGCTCGGCCGGCATTCGGCCGGCGAGGGCTTCCTCAAGGGCTTCGTCCGCCATTCCGGCGTGCCGGCGTTCTACGCCCAGGCGCTCGGCCGCGACCACTTCGACGACTTTCAGCGCCGGGTGCAAGCGCTCGACGACAACAAGCGGCCCTGCCACTGGGTGCCGTTCGGCGCTATGGCGAAGGACGGCTCGGGGAACAACCAGGGAGGTGGCCAAGGAGATGGCAAAGCGGAGACGCCGGCGACGCTGATGCTGCCCGACCCGATGCTGGCGCCGTTCGCGTGGCGCCGCCGCAGTGTCGGTGACCGCGCCTACAGTATCTGCGGCGTCACCCACACCATCGCCTCCGACCGGCTGATGGACGGGCTCGGCGAACTGTTGACGGCGCCGGTGCAACCGTGGGACGCAGTCGTCTGCACCTCGGAGGCGACGCGCGCCGCCGTCGTCCGGCTGCTTGACAACTGGGCTGACTACTTGAACCACCGCACCGGCGGCAAGGTCGCGCCGAAATTGCAGCTGCCGGTGATCCCGCTTGGTGTCGATTGCGACGCGCTTGCCGGCGACGACAACACGGCGAACGCGCGCCGCACCATCCGCCGTGGGCTCGGCATCGGCGACGACGACGTCGCGGTGTTGTTCCTGGGCCGGCTCAGCTTCCACGCCAAGGCGCACCCGACGCCGCTCTATCTCGCCCTCGAGGAGGCGGCAAAGCGGACCGGCAAGCGCCTGCACCTGCTGCAGGCCGGCTGGTTCGCCAACGACGGCATCGAGAAGGAGTTCCGCGACGGGTTGTTGCGCTACGCACCCTCGATCAACGGCATCTTCCTCGACGGCCGGCGGCCGGATGTGCGCTTCAAGGTGTGGTTCGCCGCCGACGTGTTCACCTCGCTTTCCGACAACATTCAAGAGACTTTCGGTCTGACTCCGATCGAGGCGATGGCGGCCGGCCTGCCGGTGGTGGTGTCGGACTGGGATGGCTACCGCGATACCGTGCGTACAGGCATCGACGGTTTCACCATCTCGACCTGGATGCCACTGCCGGAATCCGGCGGCGACCTGGGGCTGATGCCGGAAGCGCGGCTGACGATGGAAACCAGCGACCAAGCCTACGAACAGTATTGCGGCGTCGTCAGCCAGGCCACCGCCGTGGACATTGCCGCCGCCGCCGAAGCGTTCGCGGCGCTGGCCGCCGATCCGGCGCTGCGCCGCCGCATGGGCGAGGCCGGCCGCAAGCGGGCGCGGCAGGCATTCGACTGGCGGGTGGTGGTGCGCCAGTATCAGGACCTGTGGCGGGACTTGGAGAACGTTCGCAACCGCGACAAGGCAATCGCGCCGTTGGCCGCGCACCGGCCGCCGGTGCCGCTGCGCGACGATCCGTTCTCGCTGTACGCGGCGCACCCGACCCATACCCTCGACGGCAAGACGCTGGTGGCGCTGGCTGCCGCGGACCAACAAGGCGACGGCAAGGACGGGTGGGCGAAGCGATTTCAGGCAATCGGCCGCCAGCACATGAACGTGTTCGCCGCGTACGCGTTCCTTGGCGACGACGACCAAAGGAAAATCCTCGCCAGGCTCGCCGACCACGGCCCGGCGGAGGTGCTCGCCCTCGCCGATCTGCTGCCCGAGGACCGGCGCTACCGGCTGACGCGCACGCTGGCGTGGCTGGCGAAGATGGGAATCGTGCGGCTGCAACCTGGCAAAGGCGGCCGCGGCAGGTCCGCCGGCCTCGGCGCCAAGGCGTCGGGCAAGCCGACCGCGTGGACGCTGGTGGAGCAGGGCATCGCGGCGCGGCGCCGCGGCGCGCTCGGCGACGCGCAGGCGCTGTTCGAGCGCGCGCTCGCCGCCGAGCCGGACGATGCGGTGGTGCGCACCCAGCTCGGCGAGCTGGCGGCGTTCGCCGGCAGGCTCGGCGACGCCAGGGAAAGCTTCGAGAAGGCGCTCGCTTCGTCGCCCAGCTACCAGCCGGCGCAACGCAACCTCGGCAAGGTGCTGTTCGTCGAGGGCGACTACCCGGCCGCGCGGGCGGCGCTGGCCAGGGCCGCCGACATGACCCCCGGCGATTTCGAGACGCGATACCTGCTCGGTATTGCTTGTCGCTATGCCGGCCGCGCAGAAGAAGCGATTCCGCACCTCGAAACTGCGCTCGAGCGCGACGCAGGCACCGGCGGTGGCGGCGACACGCTGGCGCAACTCGGGCTTGCGTTCAAGAGCCTCGACCGCGCCGATGATGCGGCGGAGAAGTTCGAGGCGGCGCTCGCCCGCGAGCCGGGGCACGTTGTCGCCTCGACCACGCTCCTGACCATGAAGGCGGCGGAACGGGGCCGCCGGGCGCTGGAGAAGGGCGGCAAGCGCGTCGCCCTCTACGTCCACGCCAAGTTCCACGCGCCGCTGTTGAAGCCGTTGTTCGAGGCGTTCCAGAACGGCCATTGGCCGGCGATCTCGGCCGATGCCCGCGACGCGGCGGAATTCGACCCGATGGTGACGGTGATCTGCGACGCGCCGGTGCAGCGCCTGGCGGCGATGATGCCGAAGGCGGCGACGGTCAATATCCGCCACACGCTGGCCAGCCGAAACTTTGCCGGTCGCCACGTCCGTCACGCCGACTTCGTGTGCGTGCCGGGCACGATGATGCGCGACAGGCTGGTTGCCGGCGGCGCCATCCCCGGAAGTCGCGTCTGGGTGACCGGCTACGCCGCCAACGATCCGCTGTTCCGGGGCGACCGGCTGCCGTTGCCGTTCAAGCTGCCGCGCGGCCTGAAGACGGTGCTTTACGCGCCGACCCATTACCCGCCGTTCTCGTCGGCGGCGATGGTGGGTGCGAATGCCGCGGCGCTGATCGCCGGCGACCGCGACGACGTGATGGTGATCATCAAGCCGCATCCTTCGACCTGCGAGCTCAGGCCGGACTGGATGGCGGCGTGGGCGCGCGCCGCCGAGGCCAACCCGCGCGTGCACCTGGTCGGCGACCCGGTCGCCGACGTCGCGCCCTACCTAATGGCCGCCGACGCGTTGGTGTCCGATGCGTCGGGTGTGATCTTCCAGTATCTCGCCCTCGACCGGCCGATCGTGCTGATCGCCACCCCGGCGGCCGCGAGCGACGAGGCGCGCTACGACCCGGACGCCATCGAGTGGCGCTGGCGCGACGTCGGCGAGGAGGTGGTGGACGTGAAAAAGCTGGCGGCAGCGGTGAGCCGCGCCCTCGCCGACCCCGACACCAGGGCCGAACGGCGGGCGGAATACCGGAGGTTGCTGTTCGACGATCTGACCGACGGCCGCGCCGGCCAGCGCATCGTCGAAAAGGTGTCGGCGCTATAGTCTGCCAACAGTCGGCCCGCGGCCATAAATTCCCGTATTTTGTGATTAAGGGCCCATTTACCCGCTATATGTTGCGTTGTATCATCCCATGGACTTTGGGTGGGAACGCAGGCGATAGGCGGGGCTAGAGGCATGGCCACAGGGAAAGGCAAGGGACCCGCCGCCGGCAGCACACCTGCTGGCGAGCCGGCACCTGAGTCGCTCGCTTCCGGCGCCCTCGATCCGCGACCGCCGACTGCCGATGACGCGACCGACGCCGCCGCCGACCAGGGAACGGTCGATTTCGACCGCTGGGTGCTGCCGCTCCATCTCCGCTACCACTTCCACGCCATCGGCGGCGTCATCGCCAGCGTCGCTTGGCTGTGGGGGATCGCGCATTACATCGAGACATCGGTGGGCTGGAGCAACTTGGCGGAGTTGCTGCCGCATGAGATCGGCGGGCTGATTGCCGGCGCCTTCACGCCGCTGGCGCTGATGTGGATGGTGATCGCGTTGTGGGAGCGCGGACAGAGCCTGCGCCGCGAAACCGAGGCGTTGCGCTGGCACATGCGGCGCATGATCTATCCCTCCGACAAGGCGCAGACGCGGGTGCGCGAGATCACCGAGGCGTTGCAGCGGCAGGCCCGCGACCTGACGCGGGCGTCGGAAGAGGCGGCCAAGCGCGGCGAGACGACGAGCAGCCTGATCCAGCAGCGGGCACTCGAGCTGTCGCAGGTGTCGGAGGACGCGGATCTGCGCGCCCACGCCATCGCCGACGCACTGCGCCGCCAGACCTTCGATTTGCAGACGGTCTCCGAGCGGGCCGCCGAACGGGCGCGCGAGGCCGGCGACATCCTCAACCAGCGCACCCGCGACCTCGCGGTTTCCGCTGATCGGGCATCGGCGCGCACCGAGGACTTGGCGGAGACGCTGCACCGCCGGATCGGCGAGCTAACCGCGGCCGCCGACAGCGCTGCCGTGCGCGCGCACGAATCAGCGGACGCGCTGAAGGCCCGCACCGAGCATCTGGGCGCGGTGTCGGTAGAGGCGACGGCGCGCACCGATCAAGCGGCAGACGCCCTCGACCAGCGGATCGAACGGCTTGGCAGCACCGCCGAGAAGGCGGTCTCGGTGATCGGTGCCGGCGCCGAGAACCTGCAAGGTCACGTCCGTGATATGAGCCAGCACGTCGAGCGCGCCTCTGGTCAGGCCGATTCCATGCGCGAGACACTGCGGCGCCAGACCGAGGAGCTCGCCAACGTCTCCGATCTGGTTCACGCGCGCACCTCGGAAATCGAGATCGACCTTGCCAACCAGTCGACCGCGCTCACCGATGCGTCGCAGAAAGTCACCGGGCAACTGCGCGAGATGGCCGACACATTGAAGGATCACGCCAAACAGCTGACGGCAACGGCGGAGCAGGTGACGGGACGCGTCCGCAACACCGGCGACGCGTTCCGCCAGCAGGTACGCGATATGATCGAGCTCGCCGGCCAGACCGTGGCCGGAACCGAAACGGTCGGCGACCGGCTGCGACGCAATTCCAGCGAGCTGTCGCAGATTGCCGAGACGGTGATGACTCAGGTTGAACAGGTTGGCGAAAGGCTACGGGCTCGCTCAGCGGACCTCAACGACTCCGCCAAGGGGGCGATGGATCAGATCGGCGGCGTCGGTAATACACTCAACGAGCGCGCCGACGCGCTGGCTAAGATCGCCAACCAGAGCGTGCTCCGCATCGGCGCCGTTGGCGACGCGCTTCGCCAGCGATCGAGCGACATCACAGCCGCCTCGGAGAAGGCGGGAGCGCAGATCAGCGACCTCGCCGCCGCGTTGCTGCACAGTTCGGCCGCACTGACCCGCGCTTCCGACAAGGGGATCGCCGACGTCACCCAGGCCCGTCAGGCGCTGACCCAGGCCACCGCCGAGGTCGGTACGTCGTCGGCGAGCGCGATGGGCGTCGTCGACGGCTTGCGCAACCACCTCGAAGCGATCACCGGCACCTCGGAGGCGGCGGCGCAGCGGCTGCAGGAACTGGGCACCACGATTCACGACCGCGCCCAGGCGCTGACCGTGGCTTCGGCCAAGGCGCAAAGCGAGGCCGACGCCATCGCCCAGCTGTGGGAGGAACGGGCCCGTCGGCTGGTCCAGGTGTCCGCCCGCGCCGCGCGCATGATGCTGAACGCCGGCCGCATCATGGGCCAGCGGTCGGGGGACCTGGAGACTGCCGGCGAGCGCGCCGAGCTGCGGCTGCAAGCGGTCGGCGAGCATATGCAGCGGCAACTGGCGGCGCTGGTGCAGACGTCCGACAGCGCCGACGCCAAGATTCGCGCCATCGGCGACCTGCTGCTCAGGGGCGCCGAGACGCTGTCCCAGGCAAGCACCAAGGCGGTCGCCGAGGTCGACTCGGTTGGCCACGGCTTCAACGACCGCTCCCGCGACCTCGCCGGCGCCACCGACCGGGCGGCGCAGTTGCTGTCCCTGGTCAGCGATGCGATGCGCCGCCAGGGCGAGGATCTGACCCGGATGTCGGTGCAGGCGTCGGAGCAGATGGAGAGCGTCTCGGCGACCTTGAAGGAGCGCTCGCGCGAGCTGCAGCAGGTGACCGCCGAGACCACGTTGTGGTTGAAAGAAGCCGACCGCGACCTGCAGGAAAAGACCGAGCGCTTAAGCAAGGTGTCCGACCTGGCGGTGACGCGCGTTGCCAACGTCACAGGCACGCTCAAGGACGGAACGGGGGAATTGAACCGCGCTTCGGAAACCGCGGTCAGCAACATCACCGCCGTCAGTGAATCGATGCGCGAGCACGTCGCGAACGCGACCGGAGCGTCCGAGCGCGCCGCCGCCAACCTGGCCGGCATCGCGACGTTGCTGCAGACGCACGTTGGCACGCTCAACGACTCCCTCGACCGGGCGCGCGCCCGCTTCAACGACGTCAGCCAGATGCTGCATCGCAATTCCCAGGAATTGACCACCATCTATAATTCCGCCTCCACCCATGTGCAGGCGTTCTCGGATGCCCTGCATCAGCAGGCGTTGGGGTTGACCAACGCGTCCGACACCGCCACCGCCAACCTTGGCCGGGTCGGCGAGACGCTGCAGACGCGGGCCCAGGAAGTGACGGTCGGCGCCGATCAGGCCTCGAAGCGGATCGTCGAGGTCGCCGAATTCCTGCATCGTCACGGCCGCGACGTGACCGTGGTTTCGGACGGCGCCGCCCAGCACCTGGACACCTTGGGCAACGAGCTGCGCAAGCAGTACGAGCAGTTGAACGCGATGGCGGCGCAAGCGGCGTCGAGCCTGAGAGACGCCGGCCAGGACCTGCGCAACCGGCTGCAGGAGCTCGACTCGATCCACCGCAAGTCGTCGGGCCGGGTCGAGGAAACCGCCGACAACCTGAGCCACCAGTCGGAAATGCTGCGCGCCGCCACCGAGGAGGCGGTCACGCGGCTGGCTCGGGTTGGCGAATCGTTGACCCAGCGCTCGGCGGAGGCCTCGGTCGCCTCCGACCTCAACGCCGCCAAGCTCAACAAGGCGATGGAGACGTTCCGCGAGTTGACCGAGAACGCCGGCGCTGAGGCCGCTAAGGCGACGACGACCCTCGATCAAGCGACCGATACGCTGCGCCAGCAGCTCCACACCGTTGCCGGGTCCTACCAGCAGGTCGAGCAGGGGATCGAGGCGCTGAGCAGGGCATTCCGGCGCCGCACCGGCGAGCTCGCCAGCGTCACCGAACAGGCGCTCGGCAAGGTGGCGGCGTGGGACCAGAAGGTACGGGCGCATTCGGACGCGTTGACGCGGTCGACCTCGGTGGTCGCGCAGCGGGCCAGCC
>JACPJY010000398.1 GCA_016187325.1 Rhodospirillales bacterium
ATCATCACGTCGTCTTGCGCGATGACGTGGGCGCAGAACGCCATATCGCGGGGCGTCTCCTTGACGTTGATGCCGTAGCACGACTTGAACCACTGCCGATTCTCGTCGACCAGCGATATCAGCGCGATCGGGGCTTTCAGGTACGCGGCGGCCAGATGGGTGATGCGGTCGAAGATCTCTTCCGGCGGCGTATCGAGAATCTCGTAGCTGCGCAACGCCTGAAGCCGCCTGGCTTCGTTCTTCGGCAAGGGGATTTTCATCGGCGCCCGCCGGGAACGGGTGCCGCGGGGAGTTCCGATGTAAGCCGCGGATTCATGGGCATATTTTGGCCCACCGCCGCCGCGCCCGCCACACTTTTCGGGCGCCGATTCCGGCGGCGGCGGAATCCGCCGCGGCGCGGCGGCCGACCCCGGCCGCCGCCGCCCCGACCCGCCATCGCGCCGATGTGATCGAATGTGAAGGCCGGGCCCGGGCAACCCGCGGTAACTTGCCGCGCATGGCAACCATCCTGCTTATCGAGGACGACGCCGAACTGCGCGAAAACCTCCGCGACGAACTGGCGGCGGTCGGCCATCTTGTGGTCGAGGCCGCCGATGGCATCGACGGCCTGGCCCGGTTCGCGAAACGGCGCCCCGACCTGGTGATCACCGACATCGTGATGCGCGACAAGGACGGCATCGAGGTGCTGCTTGCGATCAGGAAGGAGGCCGACCCGGTTCCGGTGATCGTCATCTCGGGACGGCCGGAGTACGTGGCGATGAGCCACAAGCTCGGGGCCGCGCACGCGCTGGTGAAGCCGTTCCGGCTGCCGGAGCTGCTCGCCTGCGTCGAAAACGCCGTCGCCGATTGACGCGCGTTCCGTTCCGCTTTGCTCTTTTCGTCATTCCCGCGAACGCGGGAATCCAGTTGTTTCTCATTAGGTCGTGGACTCATTACCGAGAGTGATCGTCATTCCGGACGTTAGGCGAGCCCGAAAACCGCAGGTTTTCGGCCAGCGAGCCTTGCGATCCGGAATCCAGAATGGCGGTACGCGAGGCGGCAGCCCTGGATTCCGGATCACTGACCTTCCTTGCCAAATTTGATCCCCGCGAAAGCGGGGACCAGGATTTGGAGGAAGGTCGTGTCCGGAATGACGCGGTTATGGGTACACGACCTAAGTCTTCCACCCGTTAGCGACGGGCGAATTTCCTGAGATCGCGCTCGACGCGCTTGATGACGTCGGCCCAGGCGCCGGAGGTCTTCTGGCGATAAAGGCGGACCGACGGATACCACGGGCTGTTCTCGCCGTCGCGCATCCACACCGCAAGCGGCACCGCGTTCAGCATCACCCACGTCGGCACGCCGAGCGCGCCGGCGACGTGGACGGTGGTGTTGGAGACCGAGACGACGAGGTCCATCGCCGCCACCTGGGCGGCGAAGGCGTCCATGTCGGCGAGCTGGTCGACGACGCCGTCGTGGACGATCGCCGTGCCGGTGTCGCGCTCGAAGGCGCGGCGCTCGGCCAGCGTGTCGCCGTACTGCAGGTCGACGAAGCGCACCCCGGGCACTTCGGCCAGCGGCCGCCAATCGGCGAGCGCCATCGACTTGTCGGCCCCGACCTCGAGGTTCCTGCTGATCCACGCGACGCCGACCAGCAGCCCGCCGCCGCCAACCATGTACTTGTCGCGCAGTTTCTTGCGTTTCGCCGGGTCGGCCTCGAGGTAAGACGGCCGCTTCGGGAATCGCGCCGCATCCGGGCGCAGCCAGCGGCCGAGATCGCCGATCGGCGTCTGGTAGTCGATGCCTGCGGCGGTTTCCGGGGCCGGCGGCGTGGCGCGGGCGACGCAGGTGGCGGCCGGAAACGAGCGCGCAAAAAGCGGCACCAGCCGCCGTTCGCACTCCAGCACCACCCGCGCGCCCGCCTCCACCAGGTCCGGCACCATCTCGGCGAAATGCACCTCGTCGCCGACGCCCTGCTCGCCCCACACCAGCACCGTCTTGCCGGAGACAGGCTCGCCCGACCACTTCGGCGCCCGGAAATCCCGCCGCTCGGACGGGAAGTCGCGGCACCGCCAGCGCCACGCGAACTCCGGCCAGCCGTCCCGGAAGTTGCCCTCGAGCAGCAGCACGTGGGAGAGGTTGCGGTGCGCCTCGGCGTAATCGGGCCTGATCGCGATGGCGCGCCGGAAGCATTCGGCGGCGGCCCGTAGCCGGCCCAGCCGGTGATGCAGGTGGCCGAGATTGCTCAACGCCTCGATGAACCGGGGCTCGAGCGCGAGCGCCCGCTCGAACGCCGCCCTCGCCGCCGAGTCGTCGCCCTGTTTCTGCAGCGCCACGCCGAGGCCGTTGAGCGCCAGCGCGTAATCCGGTTTAACCGTCAGCGCCCGGCGGTAGCAGGCGACGGCGCCGGCGGGATCGCCTCGGCGCTCGAGCACGCCGCCCAGGTTGTGGTGCGGCTCGGCGAAGTTCGGGTTGACGGCGATGGCGCGCCGGTATGCCGCCTCGGCGTCGTCGAGCCGCCCCTGCGCCTGGCGCACGATGCCGAGGTTGACCAGGGGCTCGAGGTAATCGGGCTTGATGGCGAGCGCGTCGGCATAGGCGCGGGCGGCGTCGTCGAGCCGGCCCTGCCGCTGGCGCAGCACGCCGATGTTGTAGTGGGCAAGGACGGAGCCGGGGTCGGCGGCGAGCGCGCGCTCGAAGCAGGCGACGGCGTCGTCGAGCCGGCCCTGGCCGGCGAGCGCCATGCCCTCGTTCAGCGCCGGCACCGGATCGCCGCCGCGGCCGCGCCGGCTTCTCTTGTCGGCGCGCGCGCGCTGCCGCCGGCGGTCGTTTCGGGTCGTGCGCTTGGCCATGGCTGATGTTTACCGTGCCCGGCCGGCCAGCACCAGGGTCGCCCAGCCATCGAAGACGAGCATGCGCCCGAGGCTGAGTCCGAACGACCGATGCGCCGCCATCACCCAGTTGGCGTCTCGGGCGAGCAGTCCGGACAGCACCGCGACGCCGCTTGGGCTGAGGTGGCGGGCGAGGTCGCCGGCCATGGCGGCGAGCGGCCGTGCCAGGATGTTGGCGACGATCAGGTCATAGGGCGCGCCGGCGACGATTGCGGGCACCCGGTAGCCGGGACCGCGGGCGACGCGCACCAGCCGCGCGACGCCGTTCAAGCGCGCGTTCGCTTCGGCGACGCGGACGGCGTTGGCGTCGATGTCGGTGGCGACCACCGGCACCCGCCACGCTTTTGCCATGGCGAGTGCCAGGATGCCGGAGCCGCAGCCGAGGTCGAGCGGGCGCCGGAACCGGCGCGCGCGGCCGAGCCGATCGAGGGCGGTGAGACATCCCTTGGTCGTGGCGTGCTCGCCCGTGCCGAAGGCTTGGCCGGCGTCGAGCCTGAGCACGATGGCGCCGGCCGGCGGCGGGCCGGCGACGTGGGAGCCGCGGATATGGAAGCGGCCGACGGAAAGCGGCGGAAAGCCGGCCAGGTTGTCGCCGACCCAGTCGCGCGGCGCTAAGGGCTCGACCGTCGCCGGCGGCGCCGGGCCGCGTGCCGCAAATGCCTCGGCCAGCCGCGCCGCCAGCGCCTCTGGGTCGGGCTCGGCGCCGGCGATGCCCTCGACGCGCCAGCGGCCGGTCGCGGCGTCGATGAACCTGGAGACCGCGATGCATTGGGGTTCGAGCGCCGCCTCGACGGCGGCGACGGCGTCTTCCGCCGCCTTGATCTCGATCCGCCACAGGGTCGGCGCGTCCGCCATCAAGGCTACCGGCGATCCCGTCACACCGCTTCCACGAAACTCGCCATCACCTTCTTGCTGCCGGCCTTCTCGAAGGCGATCTCGAGCTTGCCGCCGTCGACGGCGACGATGCAGCCATAGCCGAACTTCTGGTGGAATACCCGCTTGCCGACCTCGAACCGGCCGCCGTCGTCGCGCCCGGTCCCCTGCCAAGTCGCGTTCTCGATCACCGCGGCGGCGCGGCGGCGCCGCCGGCCGCCGACGGGGACGAACGGCGCGAACGCGGCGACGGCGTCGGCGCCGTCGCGGAGCCCTCGCGGTATGCCGCCATAAAGGCCGGGCTCGGAGCGCACGTCGACGTTGGCGGCCGGCAGCTCATCGATGAAGCGCGACGGCGCGTTGGATTGCCAGGCGCCGTGGATGCGCCGGTTGGCGGCGAACGACACGATGGCGTTCTTTCGCGCCCGCGTTAGGCCGACGTAAGCGAGGCGCCGCTCCTCCTCGAGCCCGGCGGTGCCGCCCTCGTCGAGCGTGCGCGGGTGCGGGAACAGCCCTTCCTCCCAGCCGGCCAGGAACACGGTGTCGAACTCCAGGCCCTTGGCGCCGTGGAGCGTCATCAGATTCACCTTGTCGCTGACCGTCGGGTCGTCGTTCTCCATGATCAGGCTGACGTGCTCGAGGAAAGCGGCGAGGCTGTCGAAGTCCTCCAGCGCGACGACCATTTCCTTCAAGTTGTCGAGCCGGCCGGGGGCGTCGGCGGCCTTCGAGTCGCGCCACAGGGCGGTGTAGCCGGATTCGTCCAGCACCTGCGCCGCCAGCTCGGCGTGGTGGACGGTCCCGGCGAGGGTGCGCCAGCGCCCGAAGTCGTCGAGCAGCCGAGAAAGCGCGCCCCGCGCCTGCGGCTTCAGCTCGTCGGTCTCGACCAGGCGGCGGCCGGCGGCGGTCAGCGAGATGCCCTCGGCGCGGCCCAGCTTGTGCAGGGTCTGCAAGGTCGCCGGTCCGAGGCCGCGCTTCGGCCAATTCACGATGCGTTCGAACGCGAGGTCGTCGTCGGGCTGCGCGATCACCCGCAAATAGGCGATGGCGTCGCGAATCTCCTGGCGCTCGTAGAACCGCGGGCCGCCGATCACCCGATAGGGGATGCCGAGCGTGATCAGGCGCTCCTCGAACTCGCGGGTCTGGAATCCGGCGCGCACCAGAACCGCGATGCCGTTGAGCGGCCGCTTCTTCGCCTGCAGGGCCTCGATCTCGTCGCCGGTCATGCGCGCCTCGGCCTCGCCGTCCCAGACGCCGACCACGCGCACCTTGTCGCCCTCGCCCGCCTCGGTCCACAAAGTCTTGCCGAGTCGGCCCTGGTTGTGGGCGATGAGGCCCGAAGCGGCGGCCAGGATGTGCGGCGTCGAACGGTAGTTGCGCTCCAGCCGGATCACCCGCGCACCGGGAAAATCCTTCTCGAAGCGCAGGATGTTCTCGACCTCGGCGCCGCGCCACGAATAGATCGATTGGTCGTCGTCGCCGACGCAGCAGATGTTGCGGTGCTGCTGCGCCAGCAGCCTCAGCCACAGGTACTGGGCGACGTTGGTGTCCTGGTACTCGTCGACCAGCAGGTAGCGGAACTGCCGCTGGTAGCGCTTCAGGATCTCCGGCTGGCCCTGAAACAGGGTCAGGCAATGCAGCAGCAGATCGCCGAAGTCGGCGGCGTTCAGCACCTTCAGCCGCGCCTGGTACTCGGTATAGAGCGGCAGCAGGCGGCCCTCGGCGATGGCCGCGCCGTCGGCGTCCGGCACTTTGTCGGGGCCGAGCCCGCGGTCCTTCCAGCGCTGGATGTGGGCGGCCAGCAGCCGCGCCGGCCACCGCTTTTCGTCGAGGTCGTAGGACTCGCTCAGCTGTTTCACCAGCCGCACCTGGTCGTCGGCGTCGAGGATGGTGAAATTGGGTTTCAGCCCCACCGCCTCGGCGTGGGCGCGCAGGATGCGGGCGCCGAGCGCGTGGAAGGTGCCGACCCACCAGCCTTCCACCAGGCGGTCGAGCAGCGCCGCCACCCGCTCCTTCATCTCCGCCGCCGCCTTGTTGGTGAAGGTCACCGCCAGCACCTCCCAAGGGCCGGCGCGCCCTTCGACGAGGATGTGGGCGAGGCGCGTCGTCAGCACCCGCGTCTTGCCGGTGCCGGCGCCGGCCAGCACCAGCACCGGGCCGTCCAGCGCCTCGACCGCCTGCAGCTGCGATTCGTTGAGGCTTTCGAGATACGGGAAACGCGGGCCCGCCGCGGTCGCCGGCGGCGGCTCGCTGAGATCGAAGGGATCGGCCATGGGCCTTATATAGCACGCCCGGGCGCGCGTTTTAGCCCATTGATTCCGCTTCGCGCGGGCGGTCCCGCCGGCAGTCCCAACGGTAATCGAGGGGCGTGCCGGGGGCGCCACGCGTTTCCCGGCATACGGGAAAACGCGGATATGATAGGATGACGCCCTTGCCTTTGGAGGAAGATCCATGCGTGTCGTGTCGGTCGGTCTATCGGTCGCGCGTTCGCTCGGACGGCTCGGCCTGACCGCGGTCGTGGCGATCGCGGTCTCGGCGTCCGCCGTCGTCGATGCCCGCGCCGAAAAAGAAATCAACAGCCAAGAAATCGTCAACGCCGTCGTCGGGGTGACCTCGATGGTTCCCGACGATGCGCGCAGCGCGCAGACGCTCGGCACCATGCGCGCCGGCAACGGCATCGTCATCGACGACAAGGGCTTGGTGCTGACCATCGGCTACCTGATCCTCGAGGCTGCCGCCGCCGCCGTCACCGACGCCGACGGCGATCTGGTGCCGGCGTCGCTGGTTGCCTACGACCACAATACCGGTTTCGGCCTGGTCAGGGCGACCAAGCCGCTGCGCATCAAGCCGTTGACGCTGGGCTCGTCCGACGCGCTGCCGGAAGGCGCCCCGGTGATCGTCGTCAGCAAGGGCGGACCGGTGCCGGTGATGCCGGCGCAGGTGGTATCGCGCCGCCAATTCGCCGGCTACTGGGAATACATGCTCGACAATGCCATCTTCACCTCGCCGCCGCATCCGCAGTTTGGCGGCGCCGCCCTGATCGCCACCGACGGCCGGCTGGTCGGCGTCGGCTCATTGATCGTTGCCGACGCGATCAAGGGCGAACAGCCGTTCCCCGGCAACATGTTCGTCCCGATCGACATGCTGAAGCCGATCCTCAGGGAGTTGATCAGCAACGGGCGCACCCGGGAGCCCGCGCATCCGTGGCTCGGCATCTATACCGAAGAGAACGGCGGCCGGCTGTTCATCACCCGGGTCGCCAAGGGCGGGCCGGCGGAAGCGGCCGGCATCAAGCCCGGCGACATCATCATGGGCGTTGCCGGCAAGCGGGTCACCGGCATGGCCGACTTCCTGCATAAGGTGTGGGCCACCGGCAGGGCTGGCGTCGAGGTGCCGATCGACATGGTGCCGCTCGACGGCGGCGAGATGAAGATCACGACGGTCAAGGTGCACTCCAAGGACCGCTACGACTGGCTGAAGCTGAGCAAGGGTTTCTGAAGTAACGCTCGAGAAAAATCCCCCGCCGTCGCGGGCGAGGGATTTTTTATGCGATGCGGTTAGCCGAGAAACGTTGCGAGCGCCAGGAAGATGGCGGCGGCGAAGCCCGCCGACAGCGGCACCGTGATCAGCCACGCGGCGATGATGGTCCACAGGTGTTGGCGGCGGACTAGTTTGCGCCGCCTTGCTTTTTCCATCGGCGGCAGCCTCTCCCAGTCCGACGGCGGCTTCGGCGCTTTCATCACCCGGCCGTGGATAATGTGGGTGCGGCGCGTGGTGTAGTATTCGCGCAGGAAGCCGACGCCGAACACGGCGCCGACGGCGATGTGGGTGGAGCTGATCGGCAGCCCCAGCGCCGAGGCGACGATCACGGTGATTGCCGCCGACAGCGCCACGCAATAGGCGCGCATTGGGTTCATGCGGGTGATCTGGTCGCCGACGACGCGGATCAGCCTCGGGCCGAACAGCAACAGCCCCATGGTGATGCCGGCGGCGCCGACGAACATCACCCACGGCGGGATGCCGACCGCGGCCTTGACGTCGTGGGTGGTGGCGGCGGCGACGATCGCCGCCAGCGGGCCGACGGCGTTGGCGACGTCGTTGGAGCCGTGGGCAAACGACAGCAGCGCCGCGGCGAAGATCAGCGGCAGGTGGAACAACGCGCGGATCGACTTGTTGCGGTTCTCCATGCCCCTGGCGCGGCGCAGGATCAGAGGCCTGACCACGGCGTAGGTGACGCCATAGACGGCGACGCCGAGGGCGGCGACCGTCCACGGGCCGGCCTTCCACATGTGCTTCAGCCCCTTCATCACCAGGTACGACGAGAACACGCCGGCCATCAACGCCACCAGCACCGGCACCCAGCGCTTGGCGCCGGCCACCTTGTCCGGCTGGTAGATGATCCGCGACTTGACGAAGGCGAGGAAGAGGGCGGCGATGACCCCGCCGAGCAGCGGCGAAACGATCCAGCTCGCGGCGATCGCCGCCATTACCTTCCAGTCGACCACGGCGACGCCGGCCGCCGCGATGCCGGCGCCCATCACCGCGCCGACGATGGAATGGGTGGTCGACACCGGGGCGTTGACGTAGGTGGCGAAATTGATCCACAGCGCCGCTGCCAGCAGCGCCGCCAGCATCGCCCACATGAACAAGCGCGGCTCGGAAATCAGCGACGCGTCGATGATGTCCTTGGAGATGGTCTTGACGACATCGCCGCCGGCGATGATGGCGCCCGCGGATTCGAAGATACCGGCGATGATCAGCGCCCCCGCCATGGTCAGCGACTTGGCGCCGACCGCCGGGGCGACGTTGTTGGCGACGTCGTTGGCGCCGATGTTGATCGCCATGTAGCCGCCGACGACACCGGCGGCGATGATGAAGGCTTGGTTGTCGACTCCGGTAGTCATCACGCTGGCGGCGACCCAGACGATGGCCAGGAACACCACCGCGATGCCGATGCCGGTCATCCGCCGCGCCAGCGAATAGGCGGCGGTCTCGAGGCCGGCCAGCCTGTTCAGATCCTTTACGAGTGTTTCCTTGTACATCCGCTCACGCTCGACCCTTTCCGGTGATGATGGGATGGGGCGCCCCCCGCCGAAGAAGCGCCGGACGCTGCGAGGTAACGCAGATCGCGCACGGGGCCAAGCTTTTTCTCAAGACATCAGCCGGACGCCGGGCGTCCCGCCGCCAGCGCGATGGCGCGGCCCGCCTGCAGCGGCGGGGGCTCGGCCGATTGCGCCGCGATCGCGGCTTCGATTCGCGCCCGGGTGTCCGCCGGGAACAACGCCGCGCGCCGCGCGCGCAGGTCGACGTGCACGAACATCAGCTCATTGGTGGCGGCGAGCCGGCCGTCCTTTTCGCGGTGCATGGCGTGGAACAGGTGCAGGCGCTTACCGTCGCAGCCCATCACCCGGGAGGTGACGGCGACCGTGTTGCCGGCCAGAACCTCGGCCTCGTAGGTGACGTGGGATTCGACCACGAACACCGAACGGCCGGTGCTGTCGCGATATTGGCGCCCCAGTCCCAGGTGGTCGAGAACGTTGTCGGTGCCGTGGTCGAACACCAGCACGTAATAGGCGACGTTCATGTGACCGTTGTAATCGACCCACTCGGGGCGCACGGTTTCGCGGTGCAGGCTTAAGCCCGCGGTTGCGTCGTCTGCCATCCAACGCCTCGCTTTTCCATGGGCGGCGCTTGTCGCCCCCGATTGCCTCCGCCAATATGCAGCATGGAAAGGCGCCCGTGTTAAAAATCCGCGGCCTGATGCGGCCCGGCCTCGAGGCGGCGGATCTCGACGTCGCCGCCGGCGAGTGCGTCGCCGTCAGCGGCCCGTCCGGGGCGGGTAAATCGCTGTTGCTGCGCGCCATCGTCGATCTCGACCCCAACCAGGGCGACGTCGCGATCGACGGCATGAAACGGGATGCGATGCCGGCGCCGGAATGGCGGCGCCGCGTCGTCTACGTGCCGGCCGAGGCCGGCTGGTGGGCCGAGCGGGTGGGCGAGCACTTCCCCGATCCGGCGATCGCGGCACCGCTGATGACCCGGCTCGGGCTGCCGGCGGCGGCGCTGGAGTGGGAAGTGGCGCGGCTTTCGACCGGCGAGAAGCAGCGCCTGGCGCTGGCCCGCGCCCTGGTGATGAGCCCGCGGGCGCTGCTGCTCGACGAGCCGACGTCGGGCCTCGACCCCGAGACCGCCATGACCGTCGAATCGATGCTGCACGAACGGGTTGCCGACGGCATCGCCATCCTGATCGTTACCCACGACGCCAAGCAGGCGGAGCGCCTGGCCAAGCGGCGGTTCCGCATGGCGAAGGGAAAACTGTCGCCGGCCGGCGGCGGAGGCGGGCCATGAGCGTCGTCCCGCTCAGCTACGTCGATATCGGGCTCGCGGCGGTGCTGTTGTTCATGAACGCCGCGCTGTCGCTGGCGTTGCGGCTCGGCCTGGCGCGGCGGCTGTTGGTCGCCGGCGCGCGCATGGTGGTGCAGCTGACACTGATCGGCCTGGTGCTGAAGGCGCTGTTCGAGTTCGCCTCACCGACGTTCACCGCGCTCGCCGCCCTGATCATGGTGCTGTTCGCCGGACGCGAGGCGATGGCCCGCCAGGAGCGGCGGTTCACCGGCTTCTGGACCTACGGCATCGGCACCGGCAGCATGATGGCCGCCGGCATCATCGTCACCGTGTTCGGGCTGACCACCCAGATCTCGCCCGACCCGTGGTACGACCCGCGCTACGCCATTCCCGTGCTCGGCATGATTCTCGGCAATACCATGAACGGCGTCAGCCTCGGCCTCGACCGGCTGGTGTCGGGCGCCGTCGTCCAGCGCGCCGCCATCGAGGCGCAGTTGATGCTCGGCGCCACGGCGACCCAGGCGATGCGCGGCGTCACCCGCGAGTCCATGCGCGCCGGCCTGATCCCGACCATCAACGGCATGGCGGCGGCCGGCCTGGTGTCACTGCCGGGCATGATGACCGGCCAGATCCTGGCCGGCGTCGAACCGGTGGAGGCGGTCAAGTACCAGATCCTGATCATGTTCCTGATCGGCGGTGGAACGGGACTCGGCCTGCTGGCGGCGGTGTTGCTGGGGGCGCGCCGGCTCACCGATTCCCGCCATCGCCTGCGCCTCGACCGGCTGGGCGCCAAGGCCGATTCCTGAAGCCGACCCGGGCCCGTCAAGCCCTGCGGGCGCTGGGGAAATCGAAGGGTGAGGCGAAGCGCCGGCGGGGACAAGGTCTTTGCCTCGCTCGCGCCCAACGTGTAATTAAGCGGGACCGGAAACGCCGGAAATCCTCGATAATCATGGTTGCCCCGATAGCTCCGACCGCCTCCACCCCGCCACCCGTCCCGTCCGGCGCCGCCCCCCGGTTCTCGGTGGTGGTGCCGGTGCGCGACGAGGCCGACAACGTCGGACCCCTG
>JACPJY010000370.1 GCA_016187325.1 Rhodospirillales bacterium
CGCATCGAGGATATCGTAGGCGCCGAGCGGCCGGTGACCGCCCCACACCAGTTCCAGCACCCGCCGCCGGATCGGTGTCAGCCGCACGCCGCGGTCGCGGCACAGTGCCGCGGCGCGATCCAGGGCGTCCTTCAGGCAGTGCCGATGATCGTGACGGGTGTCGAACAAGACGGCAGCGTGATCGGTGGGTGGCATGGGCCTTTTCCTCACGTCCCGATTAGAATGATATAATGTAACAATATGCGCTGGGAGCGCCTGCTGGTCAATGATCTTGCCCGCGTCAGCCGCCCCCGCCACAGCCCGTCGCCGCCGGTTGACAGACGGTGGTCAAAGGACGATGTAAGGGCCCCTGACAATCGTTGAGGACCGGCCATGAGAGCCGCCAAAGCCCGCAAGCGAAAGACCAGACTCGCCACCAGCACGGTGACCGACGTCATCGCCTTCAATGCCGACGGGCTGGTGCCGGCGATCGCCCAGCAGTTCGACACCGGCGAGGTGTTGATGATGGCGTGGATGAACCGCGATGCTGTCGCCGAAACTCTGAAGTCCGGCCGCGTTTGTTACTGGTCGCGGTCGCGCAAGAAGCTGTGGCGCAAGGGTGAGACCTCGGGCCAGATCCAGACTCTCAAGGATTTCCGCTGGGACTGCGACGCCGACACGGTGCTGCTGTTGGTCGACCAGACCGGCGTCGCCTGCCACACCGGGCGGCGAAACTGCTTCTTCAACGCCATGCGCGACGGCAAGCTGAAGGTGATCGCCGACGTCGAGGCCGACCCCACTGACCTATACGGCTGATCGTCAGAGCTTGATCAGTTTCTCGAAGTATTTCTTGCGCCGCATCATCAGCGCCTCGAGGGCATCGTACGCCTTGGGCGTGAGCTCGACGAACGACACCGCCAGCTGGCCCTCGAACGAGCGCACCACTTTGCAGTCGATGATGACGGAATAGATCTCCTCGACGGTGAAGCCGATGCCGTCGAGCTTGAATTCGTGCCCAGGCAGCAAGTCGCCCTGATAGCCGCCGACCCGGAAGCCGCCGAGGCTCCAGTCAAGGGTCTGGTACCGGTTGCCGCCGAACGACACGGCGACCGGTACCTCGATGCGGTTGTCTTTGCGTTGGTGGCTGGCGCTACCAACGACGGTCATTCTCGCCACGGCGTCGGCCCTTTCCTAATTCCCTGGGGTATTTTAGGAAAACCCGCGCCGCCGCGCTAGCCCGCGAACGGGCGGTGGCGAAAATCGATGCCGGCACCGATGATCGCCGCTATAGTCTCCGGCGGACAACCCTTAGGCAGTATGTTGACGATCGGTTTCCTGAACGCGGCTGCTACGGCCACCGCCCGATCGGCCATGCGTCGACGCCGGATCGCCACGGCCGCCGGTCTGCTTCTGGCGATGCTCTCGGCGGCAAGTTGGGCGCACGCTGCCGACGTCCGTATCTTCGCCGCCGCCAGCACCAGTAACGCCATCATCGAGATTGGCGAACTAGCCAAGGGTGAAGGGCTGCCCCGGATGGTTTCGGCGTTCGCGTCTTCCTCGGCGCTGGCCAGGCAGATTGCCAACGGCGCCCCGGCCGATATTTACGTCTCGGCCAATGTCAGGTGGATGGAATACCTCGACAACAACGGCGCCATCGACCGCACCAGCCGCATCGACCTCCTTGGCAATTCGCTGGTGCTGATAGCGCCCAAGGGCGGGCGGCTGGCGGCAATGCCCGTGGTCGGAGTCATTGGCCGCGACTATTCGCTCAACGCCCGTCTCGCCGGCGGCCGTCTCGCCATCGGCGATCCGGCGCACGTGCCGGCCGGCATCTACGGCAAACAGGCGCTCATCTCGCTCGGCCTGTGGGCGTCGGTGGCCGAACGTCTTGCCCCTGCTGCCAACGTGCGCGGGGCGCTGGTGTTGGTCGAACGCGGCGAGGCCGAGGCCGGCATCGTTTACGCCACCGACGCCGCGGTGGTCGCCGGCAAGGTGGCGGTGATCGGCACTTTCCCCGCCAGCAGCCATGAGCCTATCATCTACCCCGCCGCCATCGTTGCCGGCCGCGATCGCGAAGACGTGCGGCGCGTGTTCGCCTTCCTCGCTTCTGCGAAGGCGGCAGCGGTGTTCGCCCGGCATGGCTTCATGCCGATGGCCGCGAAACCGTGATGGAACCGGGGCCGAGACGGGATCGAATCGACGCCGATGAACCTGAGCTTAACACCGATCGAGGTCGAGGCGCTTGCCCTCAGCATCAAGGTCGCCTTCGCCGCTGTCGTCGTCAGCCTGCCGTTCGGCGTCGGCGTCGCCTGGCTGTTGGCGCGCCGCGAATTTCCCGGCAAGATCCTGCTCGACGGCTTAGTGCACCTGCCGCTAATCGTGCCCCCGGTGGTCGTCGGCTACCTGCTGCTGGTGCTGCTCGGCCGCAAGGGACCGCTCGGGGCGTGGCTGTTCGATGTGTTCGGCGTCACCGTCGCCTTTACCTGGAAGGGCGCCGCCGTCGCCTCTGGCGTCATGGCGTTCCCGCTGATCGTGCGCGCCATCCGGCTGTCGATCGAGTCGGTCGACCGCGGACTCGAGGCGGCGGCGCGCACGCTCGGCGCCGGCCCGGTCTTGGTTTTCGCCACCATCACCCTGCCGCTGATCGTCCCCGGCATCTTGACCGGCACGATCCTCGGCTTCGCGCGCAGCCTCGGCGAGTTCGGCGCCACCATCACCTTCGTTTCCAACATCCCAGGCGAGACGCAGACGCTTCCTCTCGCTCTCTATTCCGTTGTCCAGACGCCGGATTCCGATGCCGCGGCGATGCGTTTGGTGGTCATCTCGGTGGTGCTGGCGCTGGCGGCGTTGCTCGCCTCCGAAATGGTAGCCCGGCGCGTGCGGCGGCGAATCGGCAGGTGACGCGATGATCGACCATGCCGTGCTCGAAGCTGCCGCCGACGAGGTCGTCCTCGACGTCGACGTCAGGGCCCGCTTCGGCGACTTCGATCTCCAGGCCCGGTTCACGGCGCCGGGGGGGCTGACCGCCCTATTCGGCCGCTCGGGCGTCGGCAAGACATCGCTGATCAATTTGCTGGCCGGACTGGCGCGCCCCATCGCGGGTCATATTCGCGTCGGCGACGTAGCGTTGTTCGACGCCGCAGCCAGCATCGACCTGCCGCCGGAGAAACGCCGCGTCGGCTATGTGTTCCAGGACGGTCGCCTGTTTCCGCACCTCAACGTCAGCCGCAACCTGACCTACGGCATGAACCGGGTGCCGCCGGCTGAGCGCCATCACGGCTTCGCCCAGGCGGTCGAGCTCTTGGAGCTGGGCGGACTCCTGGAGCGTCGGCCGGCCGGGCTGTCGGGGGGCGAGAAGCAGCGCGTCGCCATCGGCCGGGCGCTGCTGGCCAGCCCGCGCCTGCTGTTGATGGATGAGCCGCTGTCGGCGCTCGACGCGGCGCGTAAGAACGAGATCATGCCGTTCATCGAGCGGCTGCGCGACGAGATGCGGGTGCCGATTGTTTATGTCAGCCACGCGCTCGACGACGTCGTCCGCCTCGCCGACATCATGGTGATCCTGTCGGACGGCCGCGTCGTCGCCTCGGGCGAGGTCGAGGACGTCATGAGCCGTCTCGACCTCCGTCCGTTGACCGGACGTTACGAGGCCGGCGCGGTGCTCGCCGCCGTTGTGATCGGCGACGACCGGGAATCAGAGTTGACGGAGCTAAGCTTCGGCGCCGGCAACCTGTGGGTGCCTAGCCTGGACCTACCGCGCGGCGCGCCGCTACGCGTGCGCATCCGCGCCCGCGACGTTTCATTGAGCCTTTCCAAGCCTGAGGACTCGAGCGTGTTGAACATCTTCAGGGGCACCGTCATTTCCGTCGAGGACAGCGACGGCCCTTACGCCGACGTGCTGATCAACATCGGCGCGCCGCTGATCGCCCGCATCACCAGGAAGTCGCTCAACAGGCTGGCGATAGGGCCGGGCAAGACCGTCTACGCCTCGGTCAAGGCCAGCGCCATAGACCGCCGCAGCGTCGGCCTCGGCGGCACCCGCCGTCGCCGCCACTAGGGATGGCGACCGTCACAGCCGCGGCCATACAGCGGCTGACGCGATGAAAGCGATGGCGCGCCCGGCAGGAATCGAACCTGCAACCTCGAGATTAGAAGTCTCGTGCTCTATCCGTTGAGCTACGGGCGCCCATGGGCCCGCCTTAGATTCGCCGGCGGAAACTGAAGTTCTCTGCGTAGCTCTTGGGTCTTATGCGCCGCGTTCGCGGTTCCTGAACACGGTAGTTGAGCCCGTGCTTGTTCGCGAACGCGATGGCTTCCTCTTTGCTGCCGAAGCGGAGTCGGACCTGGTCCAGGGTGTCCGCCGAACCGATCCAGCCCATCAGCGGGTCGGTTACCTTCGGCGCGCCCGGCTCGAATTCGAGCACCCATCGCCGCGTATTGTTGTACCCGGACTGCATCGCGGTCTTGGATGGCTTGTAGATGCACACCTCGGTCATAGCGGCCCTTCCGATGGGGCGCTCGGCCCCGTGATCGTCGGCGACGGTCGAAACTGGTCGGGGAGACTGGATTCGAACCAGCGACCTCGTGGTCCCAAACCACGCGTTCTACCAGGCTGAACTACTCCCCGCGCGGCGTTTCGGACTTGGCGGAAAGTAAGCCGTCGCGTCGAATCGCGCAAGGCTTTGGCGGGCGAAAGCGTCGGATTTCCGACATCCCGGCGTTGCCGCCGTCGCGGCTCATTCGAATATTTTGTGAAACACCCGGTCGCCGGGACGGATACCGAGCCGGGCCGTCGTCCCGGCCTTGACTTCCAGCACTCCCTTCACCGGTGCCGCCGATTCGAGGACCGCCAGCGATTGCGGCGTCGTGTCGCGGGCGATATTGACGATGCGACCGTTGGCGGCGATGAAGATCATGTCGAGCGAAACATAGGTGTCCTTCATCCACATCGCCACCGGCTGTGAGGCTTCAAAATCGAATAACATGCCGGCGTCCGCGGCCAGCGCTTTCCGTCCCTGCAGGCCTTGGGCGCGCTCGTCGGGGGTGCGGGCGAGTTCGACCCGGAATGGATAGCGGTTGCCCGAGGCGGTGACGATGGTTGCCTCGGAGATCACGAACGGCTTCACCTGTTCGGCCCACGCCGGCGCGACGACCGAATCGGGTACCGCCGCTGCGGCGGCAACCAGCCCGGCAAAGGCGAGTAGGCAGGCATGAATCATCGCTAAGCCATAGCCCAGAACGCGGGGACCCGACAACCGCGGCACGCAGCCCAAGCAAAAACCGTGAGTTGCCGAGGGGCTGCGGATTTTTTCCTGGTCACGGTTGACCCCTGATTTTATCCTCGCCACAGGCGATTCCGGGCCCAAGGCCCGGGCGCGAAGGCGGTATTCGCGCGTGGGGAGGACCGGCCGAGACCGGGGGGAGACGTCAGCGTGCTGCACGCCTTGAGTTTGGGACTGGTCCTTTACTGCCTGTGGCTACTCCTGTCCGGGTATTTCGAGGTGCTGCTACTCAGTCTCGGCGGCCTGTCGGTGATCGCCATCGTCTGGATCGCCCACCGCATGGACGTCATCGACCACGAGGGGCACCCGATCCACTTGACGGCGCGGGCATTCCTGTACTGGCCGTGGCTGACCGCCGAGATCGTCAAGTCCAACATCGACGTCGCCAAGGTCATCATCCAGCGAAAGATGCCGATCAGCCCGTCGGTGATCGAGGTCAAGGCGACTCAGGGGACCGAATTGGGCCAGGTTATTTTCGCCAATTCCATCACCTTGACGCCGGGCACGGTGACGATCGCCATCGACCGCGACATCATGGTCGTTCACGCGCTGACGCGCGAGGCGGCTGAAGGGCTGCAGACCGGCGTCATGGACGGCCGCGTCACCGCCATGGAGGCCCACAAGGGTCCCTACGCCCGGTCGCGGACCGGACCCGAGGGAGGCGCCGGATGATGTTCTCCGTCGCCGCCATTGCCGTGCTGGTGACCATGGTGCTGACCATCTATCGCGCCATCAAGGGGCCCACCGTGTACGACCGCATACTGGCGGTCAATGCCTTTGGCACGCTGACCGTGGTCCTCATCGCGGTGTACGGATTCTTGAGCGGCCGTCCCGAGTTCCTCGACCTGGCCTTAGTCTACGCGCTGATCAACTTCATTGGTACCATCGCCGTTTCCAAGTACGTAGAGTTTTCCCACATGGGCCGTCCGTCGGGTGGCGACGAGCTCGGAGACATCTGATGGAAATGCTGCTCGACGCCATCAGTTGGCTGCTAATTCTCGTCGGATCGGTATTTCTGGTCGTCGGCGGCATCGGCGTCGTCCGCCTTCCCGATATGTTCGCACGCATGCACGGCGCCGGCATCATCGATACCCTGGGCGCGGGCGCGGTGCTGATCGGTCTGATTTTCCAAGCCGGTCTCAACATCGTTTCCGTCAAGCTCGTCCTGATCGTCGTCTTCATCCTCTTCACCAGCCCGACGACGACGCACGCGCTGGCTCGCGCGGCGCTCAACGGCGGCGTCCGGCCGCGCGTCGAGGCACCGCCAGAAGACGCCCCCACCGGTGGAGGAGGCGAGTCATCGAAGACCTGATCGTCATATCGCTGATGGCGTTTATGGCGGTGATCGGCTTCGCCGTGGCCCGACTGCGCAATCTGTTCGGCGTCGTCATGCTGACGGGCATCTTCAGCCTCACGTCCGCGGTTCTCTACGTGGTGCTGGACGCCGTCGACGTCGCCTTCACAGAGGCCTCTGTCGGCGCGGGCATCGCCACCGTCCTGATGCTGGGCACGCTGGCGCTGACCACCAGCGAGGAGAAGACGGTCTCCGACAACAAGCCGCTGCTGGCATTGCTGCTGGTGACGGTCAC
>JACPJY010000039.1 GCA_016187325.1 Rhodospirillales bacterium
GGGTGCCACCAGCGCCGCTTTGAAGGCGGCGAAGAACTCTTGGGCCAGCTTCTTCGACGAACCCTCGATCAGCCGCGCGCCGACTTGCGCCAGCTTGCCGCCGACGTCGGCGTTGACCTCGTAGCGGAGCCGCGTCGCCGCACCATCCTCGGTCAGTGTCACCTTGGCGCTGCCCTTGGCGAAACCGGCGGCGCCGCCCTTGCCCTCGCCGGCGATGGTATAGCTTTCCGGCGGGTTGAGGTCGGAGAGCGTGACGCGACCCTTGAAGGTCGCCTTCACCGGCCCGATCTTGGCGGTCACCGTCGCCGTCATCTCGCTCGCCGACATCCGCTCCAGCGCCTGACAGCCGGGGATCGCGCGCTTCAGGATCTCGGGGTCATTGAGCGCCGCGAAGACGCGCTCGCGCGGCGCCTCAATCCTAATTTCGTCGCTGAGCTTCATTTTTTTCTCCGTTGACCGGGGGAAAACGACGGGTAATGGTATGCGCGACCGCGCCGCCCGGAATTGTCAACGCAACGTAAAGCACGACCGGCGCGGTTTCAATTGGCGGCGAACGAACGCATAAAGGGACGCAATGCCCAGGATTTCGCTCACCGTAAACGGCAAGCCGGTCGCGCACGAGGTCGAGGCGCGCACGCTGTTGGTGCAATACTTGCGCGAGACCCTGAAGCTGACCGGCACCCACGTCGGCTGCGACACCAGCCAGTGCGGCGCCTGCGTCGTCCACGTCGACGGCAGGGCGGTGAAAAGCTGCACCATGCTGGCGGTGCAGGCCGATGGCGCGCGCGTGACCACCATCGAGGGCCTGGCGCCAGCGGGCAAATTGCATCCGATGCAGCAGGCATTCCATGAAAATCACGGCCTGCAATGCGGATTCTGCACGCCGGGCATGGTGATGGCGTCGGTGGCGCTGGTGCAGGGCAATCCGGACCCGACGGATGCCCAGGTGCGCCACGGGCTGGAAGGCAATCTTTGCCGCTGCACCGGCTATCAGAACATCGTCAAGGCGGTGCTGGCTGGCGCCAAGGCGATGCGGACCTGATCGCCATGCATGACTTCAACTACCTGCGCCCGAAAAGCCTCGCCGACGCGGTCGCCGCGTTCAAGAACGCCGGCGACGGCCGGTATCTGGCCGGTGGGCAGACCATGATCCCGGTGATGAAGCAGCGCCTGGCGTCGCCGTCGGACGTCATCGATCTGTCGCAGGTTCCCGAGCTGAAGGGTATTGCCGTCAACGGCGGCATCGTCGCCATCGGCGCCATGACCAGCCACGCCGAAGTGGCGGCGTCGAAGGACGTGCAAGCCGCGATCCCGGCCTTGGCCGATCTCGCCAGCGGCATCGGCGATCCTCACGTCAGGAACCGCGGCACCATCGGCGGCTCGATTGCCAACAACGACCCGGCCGCCGACTACCCGGCGGCGGTCGTCGGGCTGAACGCCACCGTCGTCACCGATCGTCGCCGTATCGCCGCCGCCGATTTCTTCACCGGCATGTTCGGGACCGCGCTCGAGGAGGGCGAGCTGGTGACGCGGGTCGAATTCCCTACACCTGAGGCGGCTGCCTACGAGAAATTCCTGCATCCGGCGTCGCGGTTCGCGCTCGTCGGCGTGTTCGTTGCGCGCACGAAGTCCGGCGTGCGGGCCGCCGTCACCGGCGCCGGTCCCTGCGTGTTCCGCGAGACAGTCTTGGAGCAGGCGCTCACCCGAACATTCGCCGCCAACGCGGTGAAAAACATTGATATCGATGCCTCGAATTTGAATTCCGATATCCATGGCTCGGCCGAGTACCGGGCGCACTTGGTCGGCGTGCTGGCGGCGCGCGCCGTCGCCAAAGCGAGATAGGGGAGGGGACGATGCTGAAACCGCACATCGGCGATAGCGTGCTCCGCCACGAAGACGCCCGCTTCCTCACCGGCCGCGGCACCTACGTCGACGACATCACGCTGCCGAACCAGGCCTTTGCGGCGGTGCTGCGCTCGCCCCACGCCCACGCCCGCATCAACGGCATCGATGCGTCGGCGGCGCTCGCCATCTCCGGCGTGCTGCTGGTCGTCACCGGCGAGGATTGGCTGAAGCAGGGTTTCGGGCCGATCCCGACCAAATCGGCGGTCAACAAGAAACGCGACGGCAGCCCGCTCAACGAGCCGCCCCGCCACTGCCTGGCGATCGGCAAGGCGCGCCACGTCGGCGAGGCGGTTGCCTTGGTGGTGGCCGAGAGCCACGCCGCCGCGCTCAATGCTCTCGACGCCATCGACGTCGACTACGAGGCGTTGCCGGCGGTCACCGACGCCAGGAAAGCGCTCGAGCCCGGCGCGCTGCTGGTTTGGGACGACATCCCCGGCAACTTCTGCCTCGACTTCGAGCTCGGCGACAAGGCGGCGACCGAGGCGTCGCTGAAAGCCTCCGACCACGTGGTCGAGCTCGACGTCGTCAACAACCGCGTCACCGCGGTACCGATCGAACCGCGGGGCGCCATCGCCAGCTACGACGCCAAGACCGACTGCTACACCCTCTACAACGCCACCCAGAACGTGCATGCCAACCGCGACACGTTTGCGGAGAAGGTGCTGCACGTGCCGAAGGAGAAGATTCACCACATCGCGCCGGACGTCGGCGGCGGCTTCGGCGTCAAGAACGGCGTCTACCCGGAGCCGGCGCTCCTCATGTACGCCTCGAGGAAACTCGGCCGGCCGGTGAAGTGGATCAATACCCGCTCGGAAAGCTTCGTCTCCGACTCCCACGGCCGCAACCAGATGAGCAAGGTCCGGCTCGGCATCAACAAGGACGGCAAGTTCCAGGCCCTCTACACCGAAACCATCGGCGATCTTGGCGCCTTTTGCTGGACCGTCGGGCCGTTCACGCCGACCGGCGGCTCGGCGCGCACCCAGGGCGGGCCGTATGCGTTCAAGGCCATGTACTACTGCTCGAAGGCCGCCTTCACCAACACCATGCCCATGGACCCCTATCGCGGCGCCGGTCGCCCGGAGGCGTCCTTCCAGATCGAGCGCATCGTCGAATGCGCGGCGCGCAAGCTCGGCTTTGATCCCGTCGAGCTCCGGCGCAAGAACCTGATTCCGCCGACGTCGCTGCCGCTGAAGACGGCGATGGGCCTCGACGTGGACTGCGGCGACTTCCCGCAGGTATTCGAGCGAACGCTCGCACTGTCCGACCGCGCGGGTTATGCGAAGCGCGTCGAGGAAAGCCGCAGGAAGGGGTGGCTCCGCGGCTTCGCCATCGCGCCCTACATGGAATGCACCGGCGGCGGGCCGAAGGAGTTCGCCGGCGTGAGATTCCAGAAGGACGGCAGTGTCGAACTCGCGGTCGGCAGCCAGTCCACCGGCATGGGCCACGAGACCTCGATGCCGCAGATCCTCGCCGCCAGGCTCGGCATTGACTTCGAGTCCATCAAGTACCGTCAGGGCGACACCGAGGCGACGCCGCTCGGCGGCGGCCACGGCGGCTCGCGCAACCTGGAGCTCGGCGGCAACGCCGTCCACCAGGCGGCGAGCGAAGTGATCGAGAAGGGCAGGAAGCTGGCCGCACACCAGTTCGACACCGACGAAGCCAAGGTGCAGTTCGAGGACGGCCACTTCTTCGTCCCCGGCACCAATCAGACGATGACCATGCGCGAGGCGATCGAGGCCTCGTTCGACCCCTCGAAATTGCCGGAAGGCATGGCGCCGGGCGGGCTCGACGCCAACACCACCTACGAGCGCGGCGTCATCTCGATTCCCAACGGCTGCCACGCTGCCGAGGTCGAAGTCGGCCCGGAGACCGGCGTCGTCCGCATGGTCGGCTACTGGGTGGTCGACGACTTCGGCACCATCATCAATCCGTTGCTCTGCGACGGCCAGGTAATGGGCGGCACTGCCCAGGGCATCGGCCAGGCGCTGCTCGAGGTCGCCCATTACGATCCTGAAAGCGGTCAGATGGTCACCGGCTCGCTCACCGACTACGCGCTGCCGCGCGCCGACACCATGCCGCCGATGACGATCGAGTACTACGAGGGCGCGCCGACCAAGAAAAACCCGCTCGGCGTCAAGGGCGCCGGCGAGGCCGGCTGCTGCGGCGCGCCGCCGGCGGTGGTCAACGCGGTGCTCGACGCGCTCAAAGATTACGGCGTCACCCACATCGACATGCCGCTGACCCCGGAGAAGGTGTGGCGGGCGATCAGGGCGGCGCGCTGAGGGGTTGGGTCACAGCGAGCCCGCGCGCCTTTATCGGCCGATGCCGTCAGCCCTTGCGCCAAACGGTCGCCAGCCACGGCTGCTGGTGGCGCGGCAGCCCCGGCGGACGGAAGTAATGTTGCAGTTCCA
>JACPJY010000371.1 GCA_016187325.1 Rhodospirillales bacterium
GCCAACATCGTGTTCCCGCGCCTTACGGCCGCCATCGTTGCCGGCCTCAAGAAGGACGGCTTCCAGTTCTACGAGCGTGGCGGCGAGCACGTGGTGCGGCTGATCTGCGCCTACGACACCAGTGAGGCCGACGTCGACGCCCTGGTCGCCTCGGCGCGCCGCCATGCTCGGGGTTGAAGGCGGGAGGTTGAAAGCCGGCGACCGAAAGGCTTGTCGGCCGGACGCCGATTCGCTAAGACAGGGTCGAAGACCCCGCGACGTCCCCATCGTCTAGCGGTCTAGGACATCGCCCTCTCAAGGCGGGAACACGGGTTCGATTCCCGTTGGGGACGCCAAGTACTTATGTCCCATTGTTAATAAATTGAAAATTTCTCATGACCCATGCCCCCGCTCTTGGGATCGGGCGCTAATTCAAAATCGGCGACGGTGAATAATCAAAGTCGAATTAGGATTGACATCCTCTTAAATGTTCTCTATATGTTCTGATGGTGCTGTGAGGTAATGACCGGGTAACCCAAGGCGGATGACGCCCTCTTCAATCATTACTCACTCTGCGAATCATCCAGCATCCGCGTGGATGATTCGTTTCGTATAAAACGCGCCGTATTTTCCTTGCAGAGAAAACCCGGCCTCAAACGAACAGGTGTGTAATGCTACGCAATCCATTCAGGCTCAATCGAACCATCGGGCGTTCGTTCAGTGTTAGCCTTGACGATGTTCTCAAGGTCAAGACGGCACTCGACGGCTTGGGATTTTACGACGTGCCGGATTTCGGCTTGACGCCTTTTCCCGACGAAGCCCTGTTCACGGGAATCGAGAAATTCCAGTCGGCTAACGGCCTCGAGAAGGACGGCATCATGAAGCCGGATGGGCCGACGGTCAGTGCGCTTTGGAGACGAGTCTCACAAGAAGTGGACCATTCTCGAAGCGATGCTCGCCGTCGAACGTCCGAGGTGACGAAAGAATGTCCGCAAGGGTACCATCCGACCCTTCGGCGGATCTGCATTCCGGGAACCGACATCTGCTGGGACCGCTGGGAGTGCGCGCCCATGCCCTCGGGTGACGGTCCGCGCGGCTGATCGAAAAGGGAGGCGAGGCCGGTGGGGAGCGTTCATGGACCCGAGATACTCCGCACGGAGCCTCGCTTCCTTCTTCTCCTGTGCGCCACGATCCTGTTCGTGGGATGGGTGAAGTTCCTGTTCGATGGTCACGCTATTTACCTAGTCGACTACCTCTCAAGGGGCCTTTGTCTGACATTAGCCCTCTGGGGCTGCAGCCTGAAAGGACTCGCAACGCCGCCTGCCCGCTGGGTTCGGACCCTTGTTCTCATAGGGGTGATTTTCTATATCGATCTCAGCGTCTACCAGGTTTACCGGTACTTCCAAGTTCCGGACCCGGTCTTCTACAATCATCTTTTTCCGCGGCTGACGGAAGGCGCGTTTCGTTACTTCGACCTGACCGTCGGCCTCGCCTTGGTCGCGCTGTCCGAAGAGGCCGTATTCCGACACCTGTTCGCCAAGCTGTGGCAACACCGGAGATGGTCCATCCCGTGGCTCTATATCGCGTCGAGCGTCGCCTTCGGTCTGCTGCACCTTCCGCAAGGACTCGCCCTGGTCGCCTATACGACGGCTACGGGTTTCCTGCTGATGTTTCTTTACCGAGATTCCGGCTCGCTTTGGCCAGTGGTCGCCGTTCATTATGGGCTCGACGCGTTGATCTTTTCCGGTGCCGGATGCGAATGGGGTGTCACCGATTGTCCGCCGGCGTAGCAGAAGCGCTCGGCGCCGGCTGGGTACAGGGAGCGTTGGGCATTTAGTTCCCGGGAAGCGCCGTTACTTCTTCTTCCGCACGAACAAAAAGTCGCCGCCGTCGTGGCCGGCCTCGCGCACGTCGGCGTATTGCGGCGTCTGGCGGGCGTTCACCATCACCGGTCGGCGCATCTGGCTGAACAACTGGGTGCCGTCCATCACCGCGGCGTTGTCGCCGAGCGCCGAGATGAACGCCTTGGCGAACGGCGAGTGGCCGCCGCCGCCCGCGTCCGCCACCGGCTCCAGGCCGCCCGAGGTGATGGCGACGCGCGCAAACTTGGTCGCCATCTGCTTCCAGTAGTCGCCGGTGCGCGTCCGCGTGCCCATGTCGGCGCCGCGCACCAGGGTCCCCGAATAGCAACTGTCGGCGACCACCATCACGTGCTTGGCGCTGAGCGCCTTCAAGGTATCGGTGATGGTGGCGTTTGATACCCAGTCGCGCCGGCGCTTCGGCTCGGCGTCGATCGGCAGCCAGTAGCCGCGGTCGACCTCGCGGTCGAGCCAGCCGTGGCCGGCGTAATAGATCAACAGGTTGTCGTTGCGGTCGAGTTTTTCGCGGTAGGCATCGAGCGCGTCGATGATGTCGTTGCGCGTCGGTTCCAGAAGCAGCGTGACGATGAAGCCGTAGTCCTTCTCCAGCACCTCGGCGACGCCGCGCGCGTCGTTGACGGCGGTATTGAGTTTCGGCAGATGCTTGTAGTTGTCGATGCCGATGACTAGCGCGTGATAGCGACCGAACTCTATGCCGCTGAATGCGGAGCCAGTGTCGCCGGCCTTGTCGTCGCGGTGCTCGGCCAGCGTCTGCCTGAGGCGGGAGATCTCGGCCTCGCGGGCCTTGAGCGCTTGTTCGGCTTCCTGCTTCAGCTTGGCGATTTCGGCTTCGCGCGCCTTGTGTGCCTCGTCGGCCTGTTTGAGGCGCTTCGCCATCTCGGCCTCGCGGGCCTTCAGCACCTTCTCGGCTTCCTGCTTCAGCTGCGCGATCTCGGCCTCGCGGGCCTCCGCCGCCGCCTGGCGGGCCTCCGGGGCGGGGCGTCGCGCGGGCTCGGCCTTCGCCACCTGCGGCTTGTCGACCGTGACCGTCGGCTTGCCGCCGGCGGCCGTTCCCTGGGCCGCGGCAACGAGTACGGCGGCGGTGCCCGGCGGGAAGTCGACCTTGCGCAACGCTAGCATTTCTTGCTCGTCTTTGCCCAGTTGCGCGGTCTTGGGGTACCAAGCCAGGTCACCGACGGCGTTTAGGCCGGTTCCCGTCCTCTGCAACCGCACGATCAGCCCGCTTGCCGGGTCATACCATTTGCGGCCGGCGAACGACATGCCGAGGTCGGATTCTGCGCGCTCCTCGATGACGTAAGTCTGGAAGCGCCCGCCCGCCGTTTCGACGGCTTCCGTCGTCGATACTTTGAGTGTAACGGTCCATTCTTGAGCCGCGCCACCGTAGCTGCCCATGGCCGCTTCACTCAATCGATAAGTCGTTTCCTTGCCGATGGCGAGCGGCCACAGTCTCTCAAGTGCCTTCCTGTTCTCGTCGCTGAGGTCGTATTCGACCCCTTGGCCGCGCGCGCCACGAACATGGAGATCGGTTCCGTACTCGCCGAACAGGGCATGCCGGCTGACCCACGTGGTGGTGCCGCGGACCTGTTTCTTCAGGACGGTCGCATAGCCATCCCGCTTGGCGATGATGTAGGTGGCGTTGTCGTATTCGATCTTAGTGCCGACCGGCAGCGGCTTGTATTCGGCCGGCGGCAGCGCCGAGTCTGCGTCCGCGCCGGTGCCTTGTCCAGCCGGGGGCGTCTGGGCGATGGCAGGCGCCGGCGCGGCGGGGACAGCGGCCGGTGTCGCCGGCGCCCGGGCGAGCACGCTCGCGGTCGTGCCTTTCGGGAACGCCGCCTCGACCAGTGAAAAATCTTCCTGGTCGCCTTCCGACGCTTTGAGTCTCCTGAAATTGGACTTTCCGACCTTCGTCCACGTGCGGGTCGACCTGACGATCAGGCCGGATGGCGGGTGGTACCACTTGCGGCCGGTGAAAGAACTGCCTTCGCCGTCTCCGCCGCTTTCCTCAAGGACATACGTCGCGTAAGCCTTGCCGCCCAGGTTCAGAGTCTCGGTCCCGGCGACCGTTAGCGTGATCCGCCATTGATCGGCATGACTGTAGGCGGCTCTCGATTCCTCTTGGATGGCGAATTGGACTTTCTTTCCGATCTCGAGGGGCCAGAACCGTTCGAGGCTCTTCATGTCCTCGCTTTTTATGTCGTAGAAAACTTGGTCTCTTTGGCGCGTGGCGAACATGTCGTCGGCGTATTCGCCGAACAAAGCGTGGGTGTTGAGCCAGGTCGTCGTGCCGCCGACCTGCTTCTTGAAGACGGTGGTGTAGCCTTCCGCCTTGGCGACGGTGAAGATGGCGTTGTCGTAAACGATCTTGGTGCCGACCGGCAGCGGCTTGTACTTGGCGGCTGGCAGGTTGGGGCCCTCGGCGGCGCGTGACGCGCCGGCCCCGAACATCGCTTGCGCAGCAATCAGCATTGCTGCCGCGAAGACCTTGAAGTGGGGAGTCGCTCTCCGAACACTCATTCGGTGCACCAAATGACGTAGAACGAGAGTAATTAGCCTATCACTGTCCACGAATGGTTGCCAGCGGTAGGCATGCCTGAAAACTCTAGCGAAACCGCGTTTCAAGGTCTGTGAACGCGTTAACAGACAACCCTAAACATCCCAAGGTAACGTAATACGAGACTCGGGCTCTTAATGTCCGCTTACGGCTAACTTGGCGACGGTGCAGGTGGTGTTGCCATGTTCAATCCTGGTGCCGACGTGAGGCGGCTATTAGTCGACCGGCGGCACTGCCGCCGGTGGCTCGACTTACGGCCGAGCCGAAACCTGCTACAGTGGCGACCGTCGGGCTTAACGCCCCGTTTGCATGGACCGATTGAGGTTGCGAACCTTGAGGGCGCGGGAAATCCTCTCGATCACGGCCATCGTCGCCGTCGCCTGCGCGGCCGGCCTGTGGCTGCCGCCTCTGTTGCCGATGCTGAAGGCGGGCGAGAACTGGCTCGCCGATTTCCGGTTCGCGACGCTGACGCGGCCCGAGCCCCAGAACGGTGACGTCGTGGTCGTCGCCATCACCGAGGACACGCTGGCGACGCTGCCCTATCGCGAACCGTTGGACCGCGGGTTCCTGCGCGGGCTGTTCGGCCATCTCGAGGCGGCGAAGCCGAGGGCGATCGGCCTCGACATCCTGTTCGACCAGCCGACGGAACCGGCCAAGGACGAGGCGCTCCGTCAGGCGCTGCGCGTATCCCAGGTGCCGGTGGTGGTAGCCCGCGCTGGCAAGGAAGAAGGCCTGACCGACAAGCAGCTAGCCTTCCTTTCGCGCTTCACCGAAGGAGTGCCGACGGCGCTCGTCAACCTGGTGCGCGACCGCGCCGACGGCACCGTGCGTTGGATCTTCCCCGGCGACGAGGTGGCGGGCAAACAGGTGCCCGGGTTCGCCGGTGCATTGGCCGTAGCCGCGGGCGCCCGCCCGCCCGAGCGCGAGGCCCCACTCGTCTACCGTGTCGGCCCCGACCCGGCGACGCCGCCGTTCCGGATGTTTCCGGCGCACGCGGTGCCGCTTTTGCCCAAGGCCTGGTTCGCCGACAAGATCGTGCTGGTCGGCGCCGACCTGCCGCTTTCCGACCGTCACCGCACGCCGTTCGCCGCCGCCGCCGGCCCCAACGCCGGCAGCCGCCCCGGCGTCGTCATCCACGCCCACGCGGTAGCGCAGCTTCTCGACGGACGCATGTCGCCCGCTGTCGGCGGCGCGGGTCGGGCGGTGCTGATCCTGCTGGCGGCGGCGCTCGGCATGCTGTTCGCGACCCTCGATCTGTCGACGCCCGCGCGCGGCGCCTGCTTCGTCGCGGCGCTGGCCCTGTTGTGGGCAGGCGGGTTCGCACTTTATGGCTACGGCGGGCCGATGATCCCCCTCATTGCGCCGACCGTCGGCTTCGTCGCCAGCTCAGGCCTCGGCGTCGCCTATATCGGCCGGCGTGCCCGCCAGCAAAGGCGATTCATCCGCAACGCCTTCAAGCGCTACCTGTCGCCGGCCTTGGTCGACCAGCTGGTCGCCGATCCGAGCCGGCTCAACCTCGGCGGCGAACGGCGCGAGCTGACGTACCTGTTCACCGACCTCGCCGGCTTCACCTCGTTGACCGAGCGCACCCCGCCCGCCGTCCTGATGACGGCTCTCAACGAATATCTGGACGAGATGTGCCGGATCCTGTTCAAGCACGGCGCCACCATGGACAAGATCGTCGGCGACGCGGTGGTCGGGTTCTTCAACGCCCCCCTCGACCAGCCCGACCATCGGGCGCGGGCGGTGGCGACGGCGCTGGAGATGGACGCGTTCAGCCGCGTTTTCATCGAGCGGCAGAAGGCGAAGGGTCTGGAGATCGGCGTCACCCGCATCGGGGTCCATAGCGGCGTCGCGACGATCGGCAATTTCGGCGGCGACGCGTTCTTCAACTACACGGCGCACGGCGACATGGTGAACACCGCGGCACGGCTGGAAAGCGTCAACAAGCACCTCGGCACCCGGGTGTGCATCAGCGGCGTCACCGCCGCCGCCTGCCCCGGCGTGGCGTTCCGCGCCGTCGGCACGCTGGTGCTGAAGGGCAAGAAGGAAGGCATCGAGGTGTTCGAGCCGCTGGCCGACGGGTTGAAGGACGCGCCGTCGACCGCCGCCTACCGGCGGGCATTCGAGATGCTCAAGCGCAACGACTCGGCGGCTATCGACGCGTTCCGCGAGTTGCTGCACAATGCGCCGGACGACGGCCTGGCGCGGTTCCACCTGGCCCGTCTGCAAAAGGGCGAATCCGGCGTCGTCATCGTGATGGAGGAAAAATGATGTCGATCCGCGCGTATTGGTTGATGGTCGGCGTGGTGCTGGCGGCGATCGCGTTGCCGGCATCGGCGGCCGACCTGGTGGTGGTGGCGAGCTCCGCCCCCGGTGTGGCGCCGGGCAGCGTCGTCAAGTCGGACGCGGTCCTGAAAATCCCCGCCGGCACCAGCGTCACGCTCATATCCGGCACCGGCAAGATGGTGACCCTGAAGGGGCCGCACGCGGGGCCGCCCGGTGCGAGCGGCGACGGCGCCGGCAGTCCCGACCTGATCGCCTCGCTCAGCGGCCTGCTCAAGGGGTCGGAGCGGGAGACGGGGGCGCTCGGCACCATGCGGGCGTTGGCGCCGCCGGCGCCGCCCACCGATCCGTGGGTGATCGACGTCGGCCAATCCGGCGACCACTGCGTGGCGGCGGCCGGCGCGGCGACGTTGTGGCGGGGGTCGAGCAGCCATGCCCGCCTCGTCTCGATCATCGACCTCAAGGACAACAGCCAGTTCGATGCCGACTGGCCGGCCGGCGCCGCAACGCTGGCATGGCCGTCCAAGGTTCCGCTTGCCGACGGTGGCCGCTATCTGGTGCGGATGAAGGGCTCGGCCACCGCCACCAAGCTGACCGTGCACCGGGTGCCCGCTCAACTCCCGACCGACGCCCACCGGGCGGCGTGGATGGCCGACAAGGGGTGCCGGCCGCAGGCGCGGCGGCTGTTGGCGGCTGTCAAGTAGGCATGAGAAGTCGCCGGCTCGGCTATTTCTCCAGCACCTTCGGCCAGTTCTTCTCGCCCTTGACGACGTTGCCCGGGATGTCCTGGCGCCACTTCGCTTGAATGTCCTTCGAGTAGTTGAGATAGAGCCTGCCGGCGTGGATCGTCCACGCCTGGGGGTCGATGCCGGCGGTGTAGCCCTGGCTGACCGCCCACGCGCAATAGCCGCCGAACCGGGGCGCGTACTTCTCCGGCTGGGCGGCGAAGGCGTCGCGGTTGGCGACGGTCTTGAACCGCCACTCGGCGCCCTTCCAGCGATGGGTAAACTCGGACGATCCCTTGACCAGCTTGGACTCTTTGAAGTAGGCGACCGCGTCGGTGCCCTCGATGGCGACGGCGCCGATCAATGACGAATTGATCTCGGACTTGGCGAACGCCGGCGCGCCGGCCAGCAGCCCGACCAACACCATCGCTCCGCCGATCGCCCGCGCCAATTGCTTGACCATGATCCCCATCCTTTCGCTCGGGTTGCTGGCGGCTATTGTTCCAACACGGCGTCGGAACCGCAAGCCGCAGCGACGGCGTTTCGCGGCGCTTGCAATCACAATGGCGTGGGCTAGGGTTCGGGGCGCCCGCCTCAACCCGACAACAACGGACGGCCCCCATGTTCTATCGCACCGACGGCCCGCACGGGCTTCCCCACGATCCGTTCTTGAGCTGCATCGTGCCGCGGCCGATCGGCTGGGTGTCGACCGTGAGCGCCGACGGCATCGTCAACCTGGCGCCCTACAGCTTCTTCAACGGCGTCGCGGTGAAGCCGCCGATGGTGATGTTCGCCTCCTCGGGCCGCCAGGCTCACGGGCCAAAGGACAGCCTCGCCAACATCGAGGCCACCGGCGAGTTCGTGTGCAACCTGGCGACCTGGGAGCTGCGCGAGCGGATGAACCAGACCAGCGCCCCGGTACCGCCGGAAATCGACGAGTTTGCGCTTGCCGGGCTGGAGACCGAGCCTTCCCAGCTGGTCAAGCCGCCCAGGGTCAAGGCGGCACCGGTGCACCTGGAATGCCGCCATCACGCCA
>JACPJY010000372.1 GCA_016187325.1 Rhodospirillales bacterium
CCCGCCGCCGGCTCGTCCGAAACTCGTCAATAACTCGTCCGAAACTCATCATTGCCTCATCATTGTCTCATCATCTTTTCATCATTTCTGGTCGAGGTTTTTCTCCTAACCCATTGATCCGACATGAAAGAGACCCCCGAAAATTTTTTTAATATCATCATTTCTCATCATTTCTCGTCATTTTGGGCCGCAAGCTCTTAAATCGGCACGACTCCCCCCCCGACGGCACCGGCGGCGCCACTCCCGGGTCCGAGGCCGCGTAAAGTCCTGGTCACGACGTCCAAGAGCGGCCGCCGAACCAGGCCGGGAGTCGGAACATATATAGAACATTATAGGATGCTTGTCAATAGCCTTCTGGAAATTCCTATGAACGCCCCCGGCGGCCGCACCCGGCGCGCCCGGGAGAACGCCGGCGACGACCGATGGGAGCAAAGGCGGCGGCCGTGTTATGTAAGGGCCTCAAGGACCATCGACGGGATTCGCGCCGGCCGTGCTCAGCATCGTCATCCCCACCCTCGAGGCGGAGAAGCAGCTGCCGACGACGCTGGAATGCGTCGCCGCCGCCGGCATGGCCAGCGAGGTGATCGTCGCCGACGGCGGCTCCACGGATTCGACGCCGCTGATCGCCGCCGAGGCCGGCGTCCGCCTGGTCGCCGCCGCCGGCGGTCGCGGCCCGCAACTCGCCGCCGGCGCCAATGCGGCGATCGGCGACTGGCTGATGTTCCTGCACGCCGACACCCGGCCACAGCCCGGCTGGGGGGCGGCCGTCGGCGCCTTCACGCGCGAGCCCGCCAATCGCTTCCGCGCCGGCTATTTCCGCTTCGCCCTCAACGACCCGGCGCCGGCGGCGAGACGCCTGGAGGCGCTGGTGCGCTGGCGCTGTTGTCTGTTCGGGCTGCCCTATGGCGACCAGGGGCTGCTGATCGGCCGCGAGTTCTACGACTTCCTCGGCGGCTTCGCGCCGCTGCCGCTGATGGAGGACGTGGACATGGCGCGGCGCATCGGCCGCCGCCGGCTGGTCGAGCTGCCGGTCGCCGCCGTCACCTCGGCCGAGCGCTACCGCCGCGACGGCTACTGGTTGCGTCCGCTTCGCAACCTGCTTTGCGTCGGTCTCTACTTCTTGGGCCTGCCGCCGCGGGTGATCGAGCCGCTCTATCGATGACGCCCGACAACCACCTTTGCGTGTTCCTGCGGGTACCGCGGATCGGCCGCGTCAAAACGCGCCTCGCCCGCGACATCGGTGCCGTCGCCGCATGGTCATTCTATCGCACCCAGCTCGCGCGCACGATCCGCGTCCTCGGGCGCGACGGGCGCTGGCGGCTGTGGCTGGCGGCGACCCCCGAAAGCGCCGTCGCCGGCTGCCGGCTTCTTGGCGGACATTCCATCTTTGGCCAGGGCGTGGGCGATCTCGGCCAACGCATGGCGCGGGTCATCGACGCGCTGCCGCCGGGGCCGGCGGTGATCGTCGGCGCCGACGTGCCGGCGCTCGCGCCCCGCCACCTGGCCGCGGCGTTCCGGGCGCTGGGCCGCGCCGAGGCGGTGTTCGGCCCGGCCGCCGACGGCGGCTACTGGCTGGTCGGGCTCAGGCGCCGGCCGCGCCGGCTCGGAATTTTCGACGGCGTGCGCTGGTCGAGCCAACACGCCCTCGCCGACACGCTGGCCAACCTCGGCGGCCGTCCGCACGTGCTGTTGGAGACGCTGGAGGACGTCGACGACGGCGCCGCCTATTGGCGTTGGCGACGCGGGCGCCGGTCGTGACGCCGAGTCGGGCTTTCAGGCCGTGTCGCGAATGTGGCGAGCGTCCTATTCAAATGCGAAAGCCGCCGTGGACAACCCGCCATCCATAAAGCCGCGATGCAATGTCCGGCCCTTGGCGGCCTCGCCGCCCGCGCCCAACGCCACGAGCAAGGGCAGGAAATGCTCCTCGCGGGGATGGGCCATCGCCCCGTCCGCGCTTCGGGCCCGGTAGTGGACCAAGGCTTCGCTGTCGCCGGCTTCGACGGCGTCCGCCAGCCAGTCGTCAAATCGCCTAGCCCAGTCCGGGACCTCGGGGGAACCGGGGCGGAAGTGACGCAGGTTGTGCACCGCCCCGCCGCTGGCCAGTACAACCACGCCGTCTTTACGCAGCGGCACCAACGCCCGGCCGAGTGCCAAGTGCGCGGCCGGCCCGCCGTCGGGCTGGATGGAAAGCTGAGTCACTTGAACGTTGGCCTTGGGATACATGAGCATCAATGGAATCCACGCTCCGTGGTCCAGGCCCCGCCCGGCCGAGACCGCGCACGGGATATCGTGGTCGGCCAATAATTTGACGACCCGCCGGGCTAGGTCCGGTGCACCCGGGGCCGGATATCGGAGTCGATAGAGTGGCTCGGGAAATCCGTAGAAGTCGTGGATGGTCTCCGGTCGGGCAGCGCCCAGGACGCTCGGCGCATCCGTCTCCCAGTGGGCTGAAACGCACACCACCGCGTCCGGCCGCCCGAGCGATTCGCCGAGCCCCTTCAGGAACGCCGTTAGGGGTGAATCCTGGAGGGCGATGGTCGGCGCACCGTGGGAGACGAAGACGCTGGGAAAGGGTCGGTCGGTCATTTGCGCGACGCTCGATCCGACTAATGTTCACGGGGCCGGCGGAAGCCGCCGGCTATCGGGCTTGGCCGGTCCGGCCTCAGCCTTTTTTGTGCTCGGTCAGCCGCGGCATCATCTCGACGAAGTTGCATGGCCGGTAGCGGACGTCGAGCTGATGCACCAGGATGTCGTCCCAGGCGTCCTTGCAGGCGCCGGGCGAGCCCGGAAGCGCGAACAGGTAGGTGCCGTTGGCGACGCCGGCGCAGGCCCGCGATTGAATGGTCGAGGTCTTGATCTTCTGGTAGCTGAGCATGCGAAACAGCTCGCCGAAGCCGGGAATCTGCTTTTCCGAAACGGCGGCCAGTGCCTCCGGCGTGACGTCGCGCCCCGTGAGCCCGGTGCCGCCGGTGGTGATGACGACGTCGATCGCGGGATCGGCGATCCACGCCTTCAGCTTGGCCTCGATCGCCGGCTTATCGTCGGTGACGATGTCGCGCTTGACCAGCTTGTGGCCGGCGGCCCGGATGCGCTTGGCGAGGGTGTCGCCGGAGGTGTCGTCGGCCTTGGTGCGGGTGTCGGAAATCGTCAGGACGGCGATGTTGACCGGAAGAAACTCGGTTTTATTTGCGTGACCCATTGCTTTCCGCCACCTCGGCGGGCTCCTGGCCCTGGGCGGTATACACCGGCCACTGGCCGGCGGCAATGGCGGCGAGCGACGGCGACGGCTGGCCCATGCGGTGGCGGTAGATCCACAGGTTGGTCAGCACCCTTTCGATGAAAATGCGCGTCTCGCGGCTGGGGATGCTCTCGATGAAGAACAGCGGGTCGTTCATGTAGTCGGTCTTGCGCTGCCATTTCTTCAGGTTGCCGGGCCCGCCGTTCCAGGCGGCGGCGAGCAGGAACAAGTCGCCCTGGATGGCCTCGTCGGCAAGCAGGATCTCGATGTACTTCTGGCCGAGCGACAGGTTGAGCTCGGGCTCGAACAACTGGCGGCGCTTCGAGCCCTGGTGGTGGAAGCCGCGATCGCCGGCGACGAAGCTCGCCGTCCGCGGCATCAACTGCATCAGGCCGTGCGCGCCGGCCCAGCTCTTGGCTTTCGGGTTGAAACCCGATTCCTGGCGGATCAGCGCGAAGATCAGCGCCTTGTCGACGCGGAAGCCGCCTTCCGGCTCCCACGCCGGCAGCGGATACGCCGCCCCGTCGTAGCCGCCGCCGTTCGGGAACAGGCGCGTGTCCAGCCGCACCGCCAGCGACGGCATGTTGCCATGGGCGGCCAGCACCAATATGCCCTTCGCCAGTTCGTCGTCGGCGACGGCCGAGAGGTTTTGCAGCTCGCGCTCGGCGCGGCGGCTCTCGCCCGTCTGCAGCAACGCCATGGCGCGGTGGCCGCGCGGCATCGCCGTCAGCTTCTGCACCGTCGCCTCCGCCATCGGCGGCATCGCCCAGCGGAAGCTCACCGGCTCGCCGAGGAGATGGCGCGCGATGAAGCCGTAGAACGTGCGCGGATGCTCGCCGGCCTTGGCGAGCAGCGCGTTGACCTTGGCCGGCTCACCGCCGACCAGCCGCGCCCGCGCCGCCCAGAAGGCGCCGCCCGAGACCAGCCACGGCGAGATGTTCCTCATGTTCGCCACCGCCTCGAAGTGGCCCGCCGCGACGCCGTATTTCTTCATCCGCCACGCCGCCAGGCCGGCCGTCCAATGAGCCTCCGGCAGGTAGCGGCCGGAGCGGGCGGCGGCCCCGCCCGCCCACGTCAACGCCCAGTCGTCGCGGCCGTCGGCGAAGTAGCCGAAGCCGAGCTGCGCCCGCGCCTGGTCGAACTCGGCGGTCGAGAACAGCCGTTTGACCTCGTCGGTTTCG
>JACPJY010000373.1 GCA_016187325.1 Rhodospirillales bacterium
ACATGTTCGCCCGCGTCACCGTCGCCGACGATCTGGAATTTCGCTATGCCACGAATGCGCCGACCCTGCGAGTCGACGGGATGACGGTCGCCGGGCGTTGATCGGACGGCCGCGGCGCCGGCAATCGTTGGCGCGGGGACGTGGCGCGTGGTATGGTCCGCTGCGTCAAGCACGGGGGGCCATGACGTGAACGATACAGCCGAGAATCCTTCGCCGCGGCACGAATCCACCCACCTTCTGATGCGCCGTCTGTGGCGCGAGAGCATCAGCCCATACCTGGGATGGCTCGTTCTCGCGGTCATCTGCATGGCGTTGATGGCGGCAGCGACGGCATTCAGCGCCTGGCTGATGGAGCCGGTCGTCAACGAGGTCTTCATCGCCCAGAACAAGGCAATACTGTGGCCGCTCGGCGCCGCCGTGTTGGCGACGTTCCTGATCAAGGGCCTCGCCAACTACTCGCAGGCGATGCTGATGAGCTTCATCGGGCTGAAGATCATCGCCGACAACCAGAACCGGCTGTTCGCCCACCTGACGCGAATGGACCTGGCTTTCTTCCACGGCAATCCGACCGGCCGGCTGATCTCGCGCTTCACCGTCGACATCAACCAGATGCGGGTGGCGGTCTCGAACGCGCTCACCGGATTTGGCAAGGACTTGCTGTCGCTGATCGGCCTCGTCGCGGTGATGTTCGCCAAGGACTGGCAGCTGGCGGCGATCTCGTTCTTGGTTTTTCCGCTCGCCGCCCTGCCGGTGATCCGGCTCGGCCGGCGCATGCGCTCGGTCACCGCCGACACCCAGGAGGAAATGGGGCTGCTCACCACCCTCCTGGAGCAGACGTTCCAGGGCATTCGAGTGGTCAAGGCCTACGGCATGGAGGCCTACGAGAAAAGCCGAATCGGCGGCATCGTCGCCAAGATCCTGCGGCTCAACCTTAAGTCAGCGAAGACCCGGGCGCTGTCGAGCCCGATCATGGAAACGCTCGGCGGCGTCGCGGTGTGCATGGTCATCATCTACGGCGGTACCCGGGTGATCGGCGGCGACACGACGTCGGGCGCGTTCTTCGCGTTCATCACCGCGTTGCTGCTCGCCTACGAGCCGATGAAGCGGCTGGCCAACCTGAATGCCAGCCTGCAGGAAGGTCTCGCCGGCGCACAACGGCTATTCGCGATCCTGGATACGAAACCGGCGATCGTCGAAAAATCCGGCGCTACGGACCTCGACCGGATCATGGGCCGCATCCGGCTCGACGACGTGCGGTTCTCCTACGTCGCCGGCACGCCGGCGCTCGCCGGCGCCACGCTCGAGGTGCCGGCCGGCAAGCGGGTGGCGCTGATCGGCGCGTCGGGCGCCGGCAAGTCGACCATCCTCAACCTGATCCCGCGCTTCTATGATGTTCAATCGGGTCGCGTCACCATCGACGGCAAGGACGTTCGCGACGTCACCTTCGCGTCGCTCTATGCCGGAGTCGCGCTGGTCAGCCAAGAGATCACGCTGTTTGACGACTCCGTGCGCGCCAACATCGCCTACGGCCGCGCCGGGGCGACCGAGGACGAGATCGTCGAGGCCGCGCGCATGGCCGCCGCCGACGATTTCATCCGTGCCCTGCCGCATGGCTACGACACCGTCGTCGGCGAGCAGGGGGTGAAGCTGTCGGGCGGACAACGCCAGCGCCTGGCGATTGCGCGCGCGATGCTGAAGAACGCGCCGATCCTGCTGCTCGACGAGGCGACCTCGGCGCTCGACACCGAATCCGAGCGCCAGGTGCAGGCGGCGATGGACAAGCTGATGCAGGGACGCACCACGCTCGTGATCGCGCACCGGCTGTCGACCGTGACCGGCGCCGACCTGATCTACGTGATCGACTCAGGCCGCGTCGTCGAGCAGGGCACGCACGCCGAATTGATGGCCCGCGGCGGCGCCTATCGGCGGCTCTACGACCTGCAATTCGCCGGGGACGAGCAGGCTTCGCGGACGGTCCGGGTCGCGGAAGCCTGAGTGAGCACGGGGATTCCGCCAACGTGAGGCCATTGAAGCGAGTCCTCCAGTCAGAAGCCGTGCGCCGGCTGTTCTGCTGGCTGGCGGCCCTTTACATCCGGCTGGTCCACACAAGCGGCCGGTGGATGGTGGTCAACGGCGACGTCCCGAAGCGGTACTGGGACGCGGGCAAGCCGTTCATCCTGGCGTTCTGGCATGGACGGCTGTTGATGATGCCTTATTGCTGGGACCACCGGCACACCATCCACATGCTGATCTCCCAGCACCGCGACGGCCAGCTTATCGCCCGCACCGTCGGCCACTTCGGCATCCGCTCGGCGGCTGGCTCGTCGACCCGCGGCGGCGCCCAGGCGCTACGCAGCATGGTCAAGGCGCTCGCTCAGGGAGACTGCGTCGGCATCACGCCCGACGGCCCGCGTGGGCCGCGAATGCGGGCCAGCGACGGCATCGTCAGCGTTGCGCGACTGGCCGGCGTTCCCGTAATTCCCGCCGCCTACGGCGCGACTTTTGGGCGCTTCCTCACCACCTGGGACCGGTTCCTGGTGGCCTGGCCGTTCGGGCGTGGCGTCATCGTCTGGGGCGACCCGATCGAGGTCGACCGCGACGCCGGACCCGACGCCGTCGAGGCGGCGCGGCGGCGCATCGAGGACGACCTCAACGCCGTCACCGCCGAGGCCGACCGGCTTTGCGGCCGCACGCCGGTCGAGCCGGCGCCGGCCATCGCCGCCCAGCCGACGGGCGAGGGCAGGCCGACGTGATGCTGTCGCTCTACCGCGCCGTCACCGGATTGGGCGGCCCCGTGATTCGCGCCTATCTCGTGCTGCGTCGGGCCAGGGGCAAAGAGGACACAAGGCGCT
>JACPJY010000374.1 GCA_016187325.1 Rhodospirillales bacterium
ATAGACCGCGAGGGCGCGGTCGCGGAAGCCATTCGGCGGCCGCGACAGGTGATGGGTTGCCAGCGCCTCGAAATAGACGGCGACGCCGGCCAGTGCCGCGGTGAATTCGTGGTTTGGCCCGCCGGGATTCAGTTTCAGCGGGATGTCGTCGTCGGCGATGAAGAAATGATTCTGGGTCCTGGCTTTGAGCAAGTGCTCGCGCTTGCCGTACATCATCGCCAGGTGCGGCCCGAACAGCTTGTAGAAGCTGAGGGCGTAGAAATCGACGTCGAGCGCCTTCACGTCGAGCGCCCGATGCGCCGCGAAGGCGACCCCGTCGACGCAGGCCATGGCGCCGGCGTCGTGGATGTGGCGCACGATGGCGGCGACGTCGTTGATGCCGCCGAGGATGTTGGAGCAATGGCTGAAGCACACCAGCCGGGTATTTCCGTTGAGCAGCCGGTCGAGGTCGTTGACCCGCAGCTCTCCCGTCGCCGGATCGACCCGCCATTCGCGTACGGTAACCCCGCGCTCGGCGAGCCGCCGCCAGGCGCCGATATTGGCCTCGTGGTCCAGGTTGGTGACGATGATTTCACCCTCGGGCCCGATCAGCGGCTTGAGCGCGTTGGCCAGCACGTAGACGTTTATGGTCGTCGACGGGCCGATGATGATCTCGTCGGTGTCGGCGCCGACCATTTCCGCCATCAGCCGTTGGCCGAGCGCCATCCGCTCGGCGGCCGTGGCCGATGCCGCGAAGCTGGCGCCCGGCTGCACCTGGGTTTCGCGCATGTAGGCGGTGACCCGCTGGATGACGCTTTCCGGCACGTAGGAGCCGCCGGCGTTCTCGAAGAACGCCCACTCCCAACAACGGGCCGGATAGAGTCCCCGGACGAAGTCGAGATCGAGCGCTTCGGCCATGGGCCAGTGTCCTCGCGTTGGGAGGGCGGGCGTCAGGCGTAGGTGGCGATGGCCATCACCAGCTCGCTGACTTTCGCCGGATCGTCCTTGAACTTGACGCCGGCTTCGCCGTTGTCGAACCAGCGCACCTCGATCGCGAATTTCCCGAACGGATCGATGTCGAGGACGACGGTCTGGCCCCGGGTCAGGGGCTTGCGCAACCGGATTTGCGCGCCGCCAAACGAGATGTTGGTGATCTCGCACTCGACGTTGGCGTCGCCCATCAGCAGGCGGGCCGCGAACAGGATCTCCTTGCGGTCGTGCCGGCGGTGGTCGACGGGGTTCGTCGGTGCGCTCATCGGCTTTCTCCCCGGAAGCTGCGCGATACTAAATATCCGCGTAGACGTGGGTTTCGCCGGCGGCGCCGGGATGGGTGACCGCGCCCTTCGACGCCTCGCCCACGGTCTGGGCATAGCGCCACAACGCGCCCGATTGGTAGTCGTTCTGTCGCGGCTTCCAGGCCTTGCGCCGTTTCTTCAACTCTTCGTCCGAAAGCCCGACCTCGATGGTGCCGGCCTCGGCATCGATGGTGATCATGTCGCCGTCCTTCAACAGCCCGATCGGCCCGCCGGTCGCCGCCTCCGGGCTGATGTGGCCGACGCAGAAGCCGCGCGTGCCGCCCGAAAACCGGCCGTCGGTGATCAGCGCCACTTTGTCGCCCATGCCCTGGCCGTAGAGGGCCGCCGTGGTCGACAACATCTCGCGCATCCCGGGGCCGCCTTTCGGGCCCTCGTAGCGGATGACCAGCACGTCGCCTTCCTTGTACTTGCGCTTGACGACGGCCTCGAAACAATCCTCCTCGCACTCGAAAATCCGCGCCGGACCGGTGTGGCTGAGGGTCTTCATGCCGGCGACCTTAACGATGGCGCCGTTGGGCGCCAGGTTGCCGCGCAAGCCCACCACGCCGCCGGTCGGCGACAACGGCTTGGTCGCCGGGCGGATGACGTCCTGGTCGGTGCGCAGCACTACGCCCTTCAGGTTCTCGGCCATCGTCTTGCCGGTGACGGTCATGCAGTCGCCGTGGATGAAACCGGCGTCCAGCAGCGTCTTTATCAGCGCCGGCACGCCGCCGGCCTCGTGCATGTCCTTGGCGACGTACTTGCCGCTGGGCTTGAGGTCGGCGATGTAAGGCGTCTTCTTGAAGATCTTGCAAACGTCCAGAAGATCGAACTCGATTCCGGCCTCGTGGGCGATCGCCGGCAGGTGCAGGCCGCCGTTGGTCGAGCCGCCGGTGGCCGCGACGACCACGGCGGCGTTCTCCAGCGCCTTGCGTGTCACGATGTCGCGCGGCCGGATGCCGAGCGCCAGCAGCTTCATCACCGCCTTGCCGGAGGCCCGTGCGTAGGCGTCGCGCGATTCATAGACCGCTGGCGTTCCGGCCGAGCCGGGAATGGCGAGACCGATGGCCTCGGATACGCAGGCCATGGTGTTGGCGGTAAACTGGCCGCCGCACGAGCCGCCGGACGGGCAGGCGACGCATTCCAGCTCGTGCAGCGTCGCGTCGTCCATGTTGCCGGCGTTGTGCTGGCCGACCGCCTCGTAGACGTCGACCACCGTGACGTCGCGGCCGCGGAAGCGGCCGGGCATGATGGTGCCGCCGTACATGAACACCGACGGCACGTTCAGGCGCACCATCGCCATCATCAGCCCGGGCAGCGACTTGTCGCAGCCGGCGATGCCGACCATGGCGTCGTAACAGTGGCCGCGCATGGTGAGCTCGGCGGAATCGGCGATGAGATCGCGGCTGACCAGCGACGACTTCATGCCCTGATGCCCCATGGCGATGCCGTCGGTGACGGTGATGGTGGTGAACTCCCTGGGCGTGCCGCCGGCGGCATCGACGCCTTCCTTGGCCACCGCGGCCTGGCGGCGGAGCGTGATGTTGCAGGGCGCGGTCTCGTTCCAGCAGGTGACGACGCCGACCAGCGGACGGTGAATTTCCTCTTCCGTAAGCCCCATGGCGTACAGGAACGATCGATGGGGCGCGCGCGCCGGCCCCTCGGTGACGTGCCGGCTGGGCAGTCTGGCCTTGTCGAAAACCTTGGCGTCCATGGGAAATCCTCCGTCGTCGGCGGTTTTGCTGGCGTTTTGCCCTATGGTTTACGGCCTCGGCCGGGCCTAGGCAAGCGCCAAGCCCGACGCCGGCGACGCGGGCCGCCGCCGCGGTTTACGAGCGGAGCACGTCGATGACCTTGCTTTCGTTGAGCTCTTCCAGGCCCTGGTCGAGAAGCCGCTGGAACGCGTCGCGGGCGGCGCGACCGAACGGCGTCTGCTGGCCCAGCTTGTCGGCGAGCCGCAGGCCGTACAGCACGTCCTTCAGGCGTAGCCGCCCAGAGAAGGTGACGTTGCGGTCGTGGTCACCGGCCGTCATGCGGCGGATGTTGCGCACCACCTGCGGGCTGGCGGCGGCGCCGCGGGCCAGCGCATAGCTGACCGTCTCCGGGTCCAGCCCTGCTTTCTCGGCGATCAGCAAGCCCTCGGCGGCACCGGCGATCTGCACGGCGCCCATCAGGTTGACCATCAGCTTGTAGGCGGTACCGGCACCCACGGGGCCGAACTGAATGATCTCCTTGGCCAGCGGCTCGAGCAGTGGCCGCGCCGCTTCCAGGTCGGCGTCGTCGGCGCCGACGAACAACGTTAGCTCGCCGGCGGCGGCGTTCACCGGGATGCCGGTGACCGGGCAATCGATATAGCGCCAGCCTTTCGCGCGCGCCTTTTCGGCGAGATCAAGCACCCAGTCGTGGGACAGCGTCGAGCACTCGATGGCCAAGGTGCCGTCCTTCTTGGCGGCGGCGAGCGCGCCGTCATCGCCGAGCCAGACGGCGGCCGAGGCTTCGTCGTCGCCGACCATGGCGAACACCGCGTCGGCGCCGTCGGCGGCCTCGCGCGGCGTGCGGCAGACGCGGGCGCCGGCCTTCGCGAGAGGCTGCGTGCGGGCGGCGGTGCGGTTGTAGACGGCAAGCGCGTGGCCGGCGGCGATCAGCCGGCCGGCCATGCCGGCGCCCATGTTGCCGGTGCCGAGAAAGGCGACGGCGGCCATCACGCCTCCAGCTCGCACCAGACCGGCGTGTGATCCGAGGCCTTTTCCTTGCCGCGCGGCTTCTTGTCGATGCCCGACGTCTTGAGGCGGTCGGCGGCCTGCGGCGACAGCAGCAGATGGTCAATGCGCAACCCATCATCGCGCTGCCAGGCGCCGCGCTGGTAGTCCCAGTAGCTGTATTGATGCGGCGCCGGGTTGAGCGCGTGGACGGCGTCTGTGAGGCCGAGATAGAGGAGGGCACGGTAATGGGCCCGACTCTCCGGCCGGCACAGCGCGTCGTCGGCGAACGCCTTCGGGTCGTAGACGTCGTCGTCGGTGGGGCAGACGTTATAGTCGCCGCCGAGCACGAACGCGTCCTCGGTCTTGAGCATGCCGCGGACGTGGGCGGTCAGCCGCTCCATCCACTGCAGCTTGTAGCGGTACTTGTCGCTGTCCTTGCCGGAATCGTCATAGGCCGGGTTGCCGTTGGGCAGATAGATCGACGCCACCCGCACCACACTTTTCCCCTTGCCGGTGATCAGCGCCTCGATGTAGCGGGCTTGGTCGTCCTTGTCGTCGCCGGGCAGCGCCGCCAGTTCGACCTCGATCGGCGATTTCGAGAGTATCGCGACGCCGTTGTAGGTCTTCTGGCCGGCGACCGCGACGTTGTAGCCGAGATCGCCGATCTCGAGCGCCGGAAACGCCTCCTCCGTG
>JACPJY010000378.1 GCA_016187325.1 Rhodospirillales bacterium
CCGTACAGCTCGCTCAATCCGCGCATGAAGATCGGTGAGATCATCGGCGAGCCGATGAAGGTTCATGGGATCATCACCGACTCCGCCAAGCGCGACCGGCGCATCGCCGAGTTGCTGTCGCTGTGCGGCCTCGATCCCAAGTTCTCGGACCGCTACCCGCACGAGATGAGCGGCGGCCAGCGGCAACGGGTCGGCATCGCCCGGGCGCTCGCCGTTAACCCCGAATTCATCATCTGCGACGAGGCAGTCTCGGCGCTCGACGTGTCGATCCAGGCCCAGGTCATTAACCTTTTGGAAGACTTGCGAGACGAATTCGGGCTCACCTACTTGTTTATTTCACACGATCTCAGTGTGGTACGGCACCTGTGCCACCGGGTGGCCGTCATGTATCTAGGGAAAATGGTCGAGCTCGCGGATTGCGACGAGCTTTACGACAATCCCATTCACCCTTACACTCGGGCGTTGCTGGCCGCGGTGCCGATCCCGGACCCGATCATCGAGGCCAAAAGAAAGCACGAAGTCGTCAAAGGGGAGGTGCCGAGTCCGATCAATCCGCCGCGCGGCTGCGTGTTCCACCCGAGGTGTTCCCTGGCGGTGGACAGTTGCTCGAAGGCGATCCCCGAATTCAGGGAAATCAAGCCGGGCCACTGGGTGGCCTGTACGGAAGTGTGACTTTTCGATTACTATGGCAATGACGCGTCAATCAGGAAGCAAACAATAAGCTTCTGTATTTACTGGGAAGGAGTCTAGGAAATGAAAGTTATCTTTTCGAAACTTGCGGTCGCGACCGTGGTGGGGGCCGGTTTGGCGCTCGCGGCGGGCGGGGTCGCCAATGCGGCGGAGATGCCGAAGCGGGGGGGCATCCTCACCTACCTGAACCCGGCGGAAATCCCGTCCTACGACGCCCACCGGGAAACCACCTTCGGTGTCGTCCATCCGCTGGGGCCAATGTACAGCCTGCTGATCCGGGTCAACCCGGACAATCCTCAGTCGGCGACCGACTTCACCTGCGATTTGTGCGAGGGCAAGGTGCCGTCGCCGACCGACGGCGGCAAGACCTTCACCTTCAAGATTCGCAAGGGAATCAAGTTCCAGAGCGGCGCGCCGCTGACCGCCCACGACATCGTCGCCACCTACAAGAAGATCATGTGGCCGCCGGATGGCATCCCGAGCTCCCGGAAAGCGTTCTACCGGATGGTGGACACGCTGACGGCGCCCGACGACTTCACGGTGGTGTTCAAGCTGAAGTGGCCTTCCGGCGCCTTCATTCCGGCGTTGGCAGCACCCTTCAACTGGATCTATTCCAAGGCCGACCTCGACAAGCACGGCCTCAACTGGCACACCAAGAACGTCAACGGCACGGGTCCGTTCCTGTTCGTTCAAGACCAGCAAGGCTCGTTCACCGAGGGCAAGCGGAACCCGAACTACCATCACATGGGATTGGACGGCAAGCCGCAGCCCTACCTCGACGGCATCAAGGCCATCGTGGCGACCAAGCTGGCGGTGCGCGTGCAGGCTATCCGCGGCGATCGCGCGGCGATCGAATTCCGCGGCTTCCCGCCGGCACACCGCGACGAGCTGGTAAAGGCGCTCGGCAAGGACATAACGGTCCAGGAAAGCGACTGGAACTGCGCGCTGTTCTTCACGCCCAACCATGAGAGCAAGCCGTTCGACGACGCCCGCGTGCGCCGGGCGCTGACGCTCACCCTCGACCGCTGGTCCGGTTCGCAATACCTGAGCAAGATCGCCATCGTCAAGACGGTCGGTGGCGTCGTGTTCCCGAACCATCCGTTCGCGGCGACCAAGGCGGAACTGACCAAGCTCGCGGGCTACGGCGAGGATGCGAAAGCCAATCTCGCCGAAGCGAAGCGGCTGCTGAAGGAAGCGGGGATTAGCACCCTGAAGGTCAACTTCGTCAACCGCGGCGTCGACCAGCCCTACAAGGTGGTCGGCACCTGGGGCATCGACCAGTGGAAGAAGGCGGGGATCGACGCGACGCAGCAGGTTCTGCCGACGCCCGCGTTCTACGATACCCTGCGCAAGACCAAGAAGTTCGACATCGCCATCGACTTCAACTGCCAATCGGTGATCAACCCGATCGCCGACATCACCAAGTTCCTGGGCACGTCCGGCGCCAACAACGGCAACTACAAGGACCAGCCCCTGGAAGACATCTACGCCAAGATCGAGAAGTCGGGCGACGAGACCGAGCAGCGCAAGCTGATCCGCGACTACGAGAAGCGGGCGCTCAGCGACGAGGCGCACATGCTCCTCACGTTGTGGTGGTACAAGATCAATCCGCACCGTTCCTACGTGAAGGGTTGGAAAATCGCGCCCAGCCACTACCTGAACCAGCAGCTCGACAACATTTGGCTGGACAAGTAGAGGCGGCAAAAGGATAGCAAGAACCAGAACCCGCCCGCCGTCATCGTGGCGGCGGGCGGGGAGCCGGTGAGCGTCGAAACATCGGGTATTCGTTGAATGTATAAATACATCGCCAAGCGGCTGATGCTGATGATTCCCACCCTGTTCGGGGCGGCGGTTTTGGTGTTTATCCTGTTGCGGATGATTCCCGGCGATATTTGCGAGGTGCGGATGGCCGGCAGCGGCATGTACTTCGACCAGGAGGCGATCGACGTTTGCCGCGAAAATATCGGCCTCAACAAACCGCTGCCGCTTCAATTTATCGAATTCGTCGGCGGCTATTTCACCCTCGACCTCGGCACCTCCATGTGGACGGAGAAGCCGATCACCCACGAGATCCAGTTGCGCTTCGCGCTGTCGTTGCAGGTGGCGATCATGGCCACCATCGTCGCCATCGCAATCGCCATCCCGCTCGGTATCATATCCGCTGTCAAGCAGAACACCTGGATCGATTACGCGGTCAGGGTGTTCAGCATCGCCGGCATCGCCATGCCGTCGTTCTGGCTCGGCATCCTGATCATCCTCGGGCTTCTGGTCTATTCCCAGGCCTGGTTCGGCGAACCGTGGATGCCGCCGATCGTCTACGTGCCGCCATGGGAGGATCCGATCGGCAACCTCAGCCAGTTGATCTGGCCGGCGGTCGCCACCGGCTATCGGTATTCGGCCGTCGCCGCGCGCATGACCCGTTCGGCGTTGCTGGAGGTGCTGCGCGAGGACTACATCCGCACCGCCCGCGCCAAGGGGCTGATAGAGAAGGTCATCATCAACCGGCACGCGCTGAAGAACGCCATGCTGCCGGTGGTGACGATCATCGCCATCGAATTCGCGTTCCTGATCGGCGGCCTGGTGGTGACCGAGCAGGTGTTCAACCTCAACGGCCTGGGCAAGCTGTTCGTGACCTCCGTCGGCAACCAGGATTACACCATGACCCAGCAGCTAGTGATGATCGTCGTTCTGGTGTTCGTGCTGGTCAATTTCGCCGTCGACATTTTCTACGCCTGGCTGGATCCGCGGATCCGCTACAGTTGAGCGAGGCTTGATATGGTCACCCTCTCCGAAGCACAGGTCGAAGCCAAATTCGAGCAACTGGCGGCGAAACCAACCCTGTCGAAGAGGCTTTGGGAGTTCTGCCGCAAGCAGCCCCTAGGCGCCGCCGGCGCGGCTGTGGTGCTGGTCATGATTTTCATGGCCGTCTTCGCCGATTACATCACCCATTTCGACCCGGTGAAGAACGACCTCGCCAACATGCTGACCGCGCCGGACGAGACCTATATCCTCGGCACCGACCAATTCGGCCGCGACGCCTTCACCCGCATCGTCTACGGCGCCCGCACGGCGCTGCTGGTCGGCTTCGTGTCGGCCTTCGCGGGCGCCACCATCGGCCTCGTCCTCGGCGTCGCCAGCGCTTACTTCGGCGGCCGCTTCGATCTGCTGTTCCAGCGCGTCATGGACGTGGTGATGGCGTTCCCGCTGATCATCCTGGCCCTCGCCGTGGTCGCCACCCTGGGCACCGGCGTCCAGAACGTGATCGTCGCCATCACCATCCCGTTCATCGCCCGGTCGGCGCGGGTGGTGCGATCGAACGCGCTGGCGATCCGCGAGATTCCCTATATCGACGCGGCCCGCGCCCTCGGCTACAGCCACACCCGCATCATCCTCCGCCACATGGCACCCAACGTCATGGCGCCATACCTGATCATCCTCACCGCCTCGCTCGGCCAGGCGATCCTGCTCGAAGCCGCGCTCAGCTACCTGGGCCTCGGCGTCCAGGAGCCGATTCCGTCGTGGGGCCTGATGCTGCAGGGCGGCGCCGAGGAGTTCGCCGAGACCGCGCCGTGGATCGCCATCTGGCCGGGCGTCGCCATCAGCCTGGCGGTGTTCGGCTTCAACCTGTTCGGCGACGCGCTTCGCGACATCCTCGACCCCAAGCTCCGCGCCCGCTGACCTCAGCCCCCCGGAAATCCGTCGAAGGCTGCTCGCCCCTGGCGGCGTGACCGCGGTTCTGCTATTGCAACCGGCGGGACAACGACAGCGCGAGGGCCCCCGTGACCACGCCAGAGAGACCGAAGCGCATTGCGCTTCTCGGCATGCACCTGGAAAGCAACGCCTTTGCCCCGGTGTGCCGGGAGGCCGCCTTCCGGGCCAACTGCTACCTGGCCGGCGACGACATCCTCGCCGACCTCAAGAAGCCCAACCCCATCCAGCCGGCCGAAATCACCGGCTTCGTCGCCGAGATGGACCGCCTCGGCGTCGTCTGGCAGCCGGTGCCGATCGTGGTTACCGCCACCGAGCCGAGCGGCCCCTGCGACCAGCGCTTCCTCGAGACCACCATCAAGGAGATACGCCACCGACTCGCCCAATCCCTGCCGCTCGACGGCGTCTACTTCAGCGCCCACGGCGGCATGACCGCGACCCGCTCCGGCGACCCCGACGGCGACCTGTTCGAAATGGTGCGCGGCACGGTCGGCCCGAAGGTGCCGGTGATCGCCACTCTCGACCTGCACGCCAACATCTCGGAGCGCATGATCGACAACACGGACGTGCTGATCTCCTACATCACCAATCCCCACGTCGATCAGAAGGCGCGGGCGGCCGAGGCGGCGCGGGCGATGGCGGAGATGTTCGGCGGCATGAAGCCGGCCACGGCCTTCATCCGCCTTCCCATCGTTGCGCCGACGGTGACGCTGTTGACCGCGCAAGGCCCCTATGCCGACCTCATCAACTATGGGCAGCGGGCGAAGACCGACGACATCGTCAACGTCTCGGTGGTCGCCGGGTTCGCGTTCAGCGACCTCGCCAAGAACGGCCTCGCCGTGATCGTGACGTCGCGCGGCGACCGCGACCCGGCCGAGCGCCTGGCCGCCGACATCGCGCGCCGCGCCTGGGACATGCGCAGGCGGTTCCAGAAGGAGTTGACGCCGCTCGAAGACGCTGTCGCCATGGCGGTCAAGAACGGCGAAGACAGGGACCGCCCGCCGCTGATTCTGGCCGACGTCGCCGACAACCCAGGCGGCGGCGGGTCGGGCAACACGACGTGGCTCCTGAAGGCCCTCTACGACGCCGGCGCCAAGGGGGTGCTGTTCGGGGTGTTCTTCGACCCGCAACTAGCCGCCGCCGCCCACGAATGGGGCAAGGGCGAG
>JACPJY010000379.1 GCA_016187325.1 Rhodospirillales bacterium
AGAATCTTGCGCACGAAGATGAAGGCCGCCATATCGGGCCGGCCCCACGGCCCGTAGACGGTGAAGAACCGGAGCCCGGTGATCGGCATCCCGTAAACGTGCGCGAAGGCGTGGCTGATCAACTCGCCCGCCCGTTTGGTGGCGACATAGAGCGACAGCGGCGTGTCCACCGAGTCGTTGACCGAGAACGGCAGTTTCGTGTTGCCGCCGTAGACGGAGCTCGAGGACGCGAACACGAAATGGTCGAGCCGTTCGAGCTCTCGGCACGCCTCCAGTAGCACCAGCTGGCCCTCGACGTTGGCGCGGGTGTAGGCGAACGGGTCGATCAGCGAGTATCGCACCCCCGCCTGCGCCGCCAAGTGCACGACGCGGGTGATGTCCGGGTGGCGGCCGATCACCGCGGTCACCGCGTCACGGTCGGCGATGTCGAGGCGATGGAAAGTGAACCGCCCATGCTCGGCGAGGCGCTTCAGGCGCGCTTCCTTCAGCGACGAGTCGTAGTAGGCGTTGACGTTGTCGACGCCGACGACCGTCTCGCCCGCCGCGAGCAGCGCCAGCGAAGCGTGAAAGCCGATGAATCCGGCGGCGCCGGTAACCAGAACCGTCATGGGGGTATTTTCCGGGACTCCGTTTCGCCGTTTCCGTATACCCGCTCGCGAGTGAAAAATCACCTGATTGTGCAAACGCCGGGGGCGAAAGCTTGTTCCCGGCATATCCCTTCGCGCGCAATCTTTCGGCCCGGCGCGGGCCGCAAGCAACCGATCCTTTCGTCGGGCCGCGCCGCGGCCGCGGGCGATTGTAAGCGGCGGGGTCACGTATTAGGTTTGCATCAGGTCGGAGCCGACGACACGACCGCCGTGCCGGGAAACATGCCGGGAAGCACCGATGCCGCTCGACGCCGTCACGCTCGACGACAAATATGTTCTTGATTCGGGCCGGGTGTTTCTGACCGGCACCCAGACTCTGGTGCGGCTGGCCTTGATCCAGCGCCGGCGCGACCGGGCGGCGGGCCTCGACACCGCCGGCTACGTCACCGGCTATCGCGGCTCGCCCTTGGGCGCCATCGACCACCAGTTCGGGTACGCCCGGCGCTTCCTCGCCGAGCACCACGTCAAATTCCACCCGGCCGTCAACGAGGACTTGGCGGCGACGGCGCTGTGGGGCAGCCAGCAGGTGGGCCTATTCGAGGGGGCGCGTTACGACGGCGTGTTCGGCATGTGGTACGGCAAGGGGCCCGGCGTCGACCGCACCGGCGACGTGTTCCGCCACGCCAATCTCGCCGGCACGTCGCCCAAGGGCGGCGTGCTGGTGCTGGCCGGCGACGACCCGGCGTGCAAGTCCTCCACCGTGCCGAGCCAGAGCGAGCACGCGCTGATGGACGCCATGATCCCGGTGTTGAACCCGGCCAACGTCCAGGACCTGCTCGACTTCGGCCTCATGGGCTGGGCGATGTCGCGCTATTCCGGCTGCTGGGTCGGCATGAAGTGCATCACCGATAACGTCGAATCGTCGGCGTCGGTGGCGGTCGATCCCGGCCGGGTGCAAATCCGCCTGCCTGACGACTTCGAGATGCCGAAGGGTGGGCTGCACATCCGTTGGCCGGACCCGCCGCTGGAGCAGGAACACCGCCTGCAACGCCACAAGATCTTCGCCGCCCTCGCCTTCGCCCGCGCCAACGGCCTCGACCGCATCGTCATCGACGCGCCTGAGCCACGCCTCGGCATCGTCGCCACCGGCAAGACCTACCTGGACGTGGTGCAGGCCCTCGACGACCTCGGTATCGGCAAGGACGAGGCGGGCGCGCTGGGGCTGCGTTTAATGAAGGTGGCGATGCCGTGGCCGCTGGAACCGCGAGCGCTGACCCGCTTCGCCGACGGGATCGAGGAAATCCTGGTGATCGAGGAAAAACGCCCGGTGATGGAAGGCCAGATCAAGGAGCAGCTCTACAACGGCCCGGCCGACCAGCGCCCGCGGGTAGTCGGCAAGACCGACGAGCAGGGCGCCGCCGTGCTGCCGTCGGCCGGCGAACTGACGCCGGCGCGCATCGCCCGCGTCGTCGCCCGGCGCATCGCCCGGCTGCCGATGGCGGCGCCGCTCAAGGCCCGCATCGGGGAGCGGCTGAAGTTCCTCGACGACAAGGAGCGCGCGCTCGACGCCTCGCCGGTCGCCATCGAGCGCATCCCCTACTTCTGCTCCGGCTGCCCGCACAACATCTCGACCAAGGTGCCGGAAGGCTCGCGCGCCGTCGCCGGCATCGGCTGCCACTACATGGCGATCTGGATGGACCGCTCGACCGCCACCTTCACCCACATGGGCGGCGAAGGCGCCAACTGGATCGGCCAGGCGCCGTTCACCGATACCAAGCACGTGTTCGTCAACATCGGCGACGGCACCTATTTCCATTCCGGGATTCTCGCCATCCGCGCCGCCGTCGCCGCTGGCGTCAACATCACCTACAAAATCCTCTACAACGACGCGGTGGCGATGACCGGCGGCCAGCCGATGGACGGACCGCTCGACGTGCCGATGATCACCCGCCAGGTGCACGCCGAGGGCGTGGAGCGCGTCGCCGTCGTCTCCGACGAGCCTGACAAGTACCCGACCGGCGCCGACTTCGCGCCCGACGTCACCATCCACCACCGCGACGACCTCGATGCCGTGCAGCGGGATCTCAGGCAATGGCAGGGCGTCTCCGTGCTGGTATACGATCAGACCTGCGCCGCCGAGAAGCGCCGCCGCCGCAAGCGCGGCCGCTACCCCGATCCGGCGGCGCGGCCGTTCATCAACGCCGCCGTCTGCGAAGGCTGCGGCGACTGCGGCGAGGTCTCCAACTGTGTCGCCATCCAGCCGCTGGAGACCGAGCTCGGGCGCAAGCGCGCCATCGACCAGTCGGCGTGCAACAAGGACTTCTCGTGCCTGAAGGGGTTTTGTCCGTCGTTCGTCACCGTCTACGGCGCCGAGCCGCGCAAGCCCGAGGGCATCGGCGCCGTGCCGTTCCCGGCGCTCACCGAGCCGCGGCCGGCGGGCGCGAAGGAGCCCTACGGCATCGTCGTCACCGGCATCGGCGGCACCGGCGTCGTCACCATCGGCGCCGTGCTGGCGATGGCGGCGCATTTGGAAGGCAAGGGCGTCTCGGTGCTCGACGTGGCCGGGCTGGCGCAGAAGAACGGCGCCGTGTTCTCGCACATCCGCATCGCCGACGATCCGGACACGCTGCACGCCGTCCGCATCGCCACCGGCGGCGCACGTCTCCTGATCGGCTGCGACATGGTGACGGCGGCCGGCGCCGAGACCCTGGGCAAGCTGCGCGCCGACCACACCCGCGCCGTCGTCAACGCCCATCGCACCATGACCGCCGACTTCACGCACCGGCCCGACCTCGCCTTCCCCGACGAAGGCTTGCGCTCCGCCTTGGTCGACGCCACCGGCGCCGGCACCGATTTCGTCGACGCCACTGGGCTGGCGTTGGCGCTATTGGGCGATTCCATCGCCGCCAACATGTTCATGGTCGGCTTCGCCTACCAGAAGGGCCTGCTGCCATTGACGGCCGAGGCAATCGAGCGCGCCTTCGAGCTCAACGGCGTCGCCGTCGAGTTCAACAAGCAGGCGTTCCTGTGGGGCCGTCGCGCTGCCTTCGACCCCGGCGCCGTCGCCCGCGTCGCCCGCCCGGCGCCGGCCGAAGAGGCGCCGTCATTGGACGAGTTCGTCACCCGCCGTGTCGCCGACCTCACGGCCTATCAGAACGCCGCCTACGCCCGGCGCTACGCCGACCTGATCGAAAGGGTGCGCGCCGCCGAGGCGGCCAGGGCCAAGGGCATGACCGGCCTCGTGGACGCGGTCGCCCGGGCGTATTTCAAGCTCCTCGCCTACAAGGACGAGTACGAGGTGGCCAGGCTCTACACCGATGGCACCTTCGCCCGCGAGCTTGCCCTCCGGTTCCAGGGCAAGGCGCGGCTCGGCTTCCACCTGGCGCCGCCGCTGTTCGCCAAGCGCGATCCGGTGACCGGACATCTGAGGAAGCGCGAGTACGGCCCCTGGGTGATGAGCGCGTTCCGCGTCGTCGCGGCGCTGAAGGGCTTGCGCGGCACGCCCTTCGACGTTTTTGGTTACGCCGCCGAGCGCAAGATGGAACGGCAATTGATCGCCGCGTACGAGGCGGTGATGGCCGAAATCCTCGCCGGACTCAACCCCGACAACTATGCGCTCGCCTGCGAGATCGCGGCGCTGCCGCTCTCCATCCGTGGCTTCGGCCACGTCAAGGAGCGCAATAGCGTCGCCGCCAAGGACTGCGAGGCCAAGTTGCTGGCGCGCTTCCGCGGCCCCGCCGTCGGCGCCGACGCCGCCGAGTAGCGGCCCCGCCCCATTCCACGCCCCTTATTCCACCCAGGCGATGCGCAGGATGTTGGTGGCACCGGGAGTGCCGAACGGCACGCCGGCGGTGATTACCAGCGGGTCGCCGGTGTCGGCGAACTCCTCGTGGCGGGCGACGCGGATCGCCTTCACCACCATGTCGCGGAAGGTCTGCAGGTCCTCGGTCAGCACCGAGTGTACGCCCCAGGCGAGCGCCAGTTTGCGCGCCGTGGCGGCGCGCGGCGTCAGGCCGAGCACCGGCACGTTCGGCCGCTCCCGCGCGCAGCGCAGAGTCGTCGAGCCGGTCGAGCTGAAGGTGACGATGGCCACCGCCGAGATCGTCTGCGCCACTTGGCGGGCGGCCGCCGTGATGGCGTCCGGCGCCGTCGCCTCGGGGGCGTAGCGGTAGGCCTCCATCATCTTGCGGTAGTGCGGGTCTTTCTCCACCTGCTGGATGATGCGGCTCATCATGGTCACCGCCTCGACCGGGTATTTACCGACCGCCGATTCCGCCGACAGCATCACCGCGTCGGCGCTGTCGTAGATGGCGGTCGCCACGTCGGAGGCCTCGGCCCGCGTCGGGGTCGGAGAATTGACCATCGAGTCCAGCATCTGGGTGGCGACGATCACCGGCTTGCCGGCACGCCGGCAGGCGAAGATGATGCGCTTCTGCAGCGCCGGCACCTCCTCGGGCGGCACCTCGACGCCGAGGTCGCCGCGGGCGACCATCACCGAATCCGAGAGCGTGACGATGTCGTCCAGGTGGTCCATGGCCGCCGGCTTCTCGAGCTTGGTCATGACGCCGGCGCGGCCGGCGATAATCTTGCGCGCCGTCGCGATGTCCTCCGGCCGCTGCACGAAG
>JACPJY010000380.1 GCA_016187325.1 Rhodospirillales bacterium
GCGGCCGCCCTTCGGATCGAGGGCGTCGGCCTCGACGATCACGTCCTTGATCTCGCGGCCGTAGGCGCCAGCGTTCATGCGGATGGCGCCGCCGATCGAGCCGGGAATGCCAGCCAGAAACTCCAGCCCGGCGATGCCGGCATCGCGGGCGCGGCGCGCCACGGTGAGGTCGTGGGCGGCGGCGCCAGCGACGATGTCGGCGCCGTCGACGGCGATCTGGGCAAAGCCGCGGCCCAGGCGGACGACGACACCCGGCACGCCGCCGTCACGGACGATGACGTTGGAGGCGGCACCGATCACCGTCACCGGCACGTCGGCCGGCTTGGCGGAGAGGAACCGCTGCAGGTCGTTGGCATCAACGGGCTCGAACAGCACCTCCGCCGGGCCGCCGACCTTGAACCAGGTGAAGCGCGCGATCGGCGCGTCAGGGACGAGGCTGCCCCGCGCCGCCGGCAGGCGATCGGTGAGGCCGGGGCGGGTGCGTTCAGCGGTCATCATTCGCAGCCCCCCTGCCCCGCGCCCTGAGCGCCCGCAGATTCTCGGGCAGCGCGTTCGCCCACTGGGTGATGTCGCCGGCGCCCAGACACACGATTATGTCGCCGGGACCGGCGAGGCTGTTGATCACTTCGGGCAACTCGGCCGGGCCCGACAGCGGCACCACCGTGCGATGGCCATGGTGCTCGAGTCCTTCCACCAGGGTATCGCGGTGAATGCCGGCGATCGGCTCCTCGCCGGCCGGGTAGACGTCGGAGACCACCACCGCATCGGCGTCGTTGAAGCAGGTGCAGAATTCCTCGAACAGATCGCGCAGGCGCGTGTAACGGTGCGGCTGCACGACAGCGATCACCTGGCCGAGGCCCTGGGTGGCGGTGCGCGCGGTCTTCAGGACCGCAGCGATCTCCACCGGATGATGGCCGTAATCGTCGATGATCGTGATGCCGTCGACTTCGCCGGTGCGGGTGAAGCGGCGCTTGACGCCCTCGAAGCCGGCGAACGCCCGGCGCAGCAAGTCATCGGCAATGCCCATCTCGCGGGCGATGGCGACGGCGACCAGCGAGTTCTGGACGTTGTGTTCGCCGAGCATCGGCAGCATCAGGCCATCGAGCTTGGTCTGGTCGCCGGTCTTGCGGTCGGTGATGACGGCGTCGAAGCGCACGCCGGTGGAGCTCGACTGCAAATTCACAGCGCGCGCGTCGGCCTGCGGACTGAAGCCGTAGGTGATAATGCGACGGTCGGACAACCGGGGGATCATCGCCTGCACTTCGGGATGGTCGATGCACAACACGGCAAAGCCGTAGAACGGGATGTTGGCGACGAACGCCTCGAAAGCCGCACGCACCTTGTCGAATGTCCCGTAATGGTCAAGGTGCTCGGGGTCGATGTTGGTGACGACGGCGATAGTCGCTGGCAACTTCAGGAAGGTGCCGTCGGATTCGTCGGCCTCGGCGACCATCCAGTCGCCCTTGCCGAGCCGGGCGTTGGAGCCCCAGGCGTTGATGATGCCGCCGATGATCACCGTCGGGTCCATGCCGGCGGCGTCGAGCAGCGCCGCCACCATCGATGTGGTAGTGGTCTTGCCGTGGGTGCCGCCGATCGCGATCGACCACTTCAAGCGCATCAACTCGCCCAGCATCTCGGCCCGCCGCACCACCGGGATCATGCGCTGGCGGGCGGCCTGGACTTCTGGGTTGCCGGCCTTGACGGCGGTCGAGATGACGATCACCCGTGCGTCGCCTAGGTTGTTCTCGTCGTGGCCGACGTGGACTGCGACGCCGAGCTTGCGCAGCCGCCTGACGTTGGCATTCTCGGCAACATCGCTGCCCTGCACCGAATAGCCGAGCGTGTGCAGCACCTCGGCGATGCCGCTCATGCCGATGCCGCCGATGCCGACGAAATGGATGGTGCCGATGTCGAGCGGAAGCGCCCTCATGCGGCCCTCCTCTCGGTGTCCGGCCCGTTGGCGCCGTTGGACTTCAACAGCCCGCACACCATGTCGGCCAGCCGCTTGGCGGCGTCGGCGTTGCCGGCCGCCTTGGCACAGGCGGCCGCTTTCTCGAGGATCGCCGGCAACCCGAACAGCGATTCCAGCCGGGCCGCCAAGCCGCTCGGCGTGAACGACGTCTCCGGCATCAGCCAGCCGGCGCCGGCCTCGTCGATGGCGTGGGCATTGCGGGTCTGGTGGTCGTCGATCGCGTGTGGATAGGGCACTAGGATGCCCGGCCGTCCGACCACCAGCATCTCGGCCACTGTCGAAGCGCCGGCGCGGCCGATCAGCAGGTGCGCCACCGCCAGCCGCTCCGACAGGTCATCGAAAAAGGCGGCGAGCTCGGCTGCGATGCCGAGTTTGCGATAACGATCGCGGGTGCGGTCCAGGTCCTCGGGCCGGCATTGTTGGCTGACGCGCAGGCGGGCCTTCAGTTCTGCACCGAGGCTTTCGAGGGCGGCGGGCACCACCTCGCTGAACACGTGTGCGCCCTGCGAGCCGCCGATCACCACCAGCGATACCGGCCGGCCGGCCTGCAACGGCGGATACGAGCGGCCGGTGACGGCGGCGACGGCGGCCCGCACCGGCATGCCGGTGTGGACGACCTTGGCCGTCGCTTCCTCGGGTACGCCTTCGGATTTCTCGAACGAAGTAGCGATCCGCCGCACCCTCGGCGCGAGCAGCCGGTTGGCACGGCCGAGCACGGCGTTCTGCTCGTGGATCGCCGTGTGATAGCCACCGAAGCACGCCGCTAGCATGGTCGGCACCGAGGCATAACCGCCGAAGCCGACGACCGCCTTGGGCCGCAGTCGCTTCAGCAGCCCACGCGCCTGCCAAGTGCCGATCGCCAGTTCGGGGCCGCTCTTCAGCCGCGCGGCGAAGCTCTTGCCGGCGATGCCGCCGGCGAGGATACGGTGAGTCTCGATGTTGGCGAGCGCGCCTTTCCAGGCGCCGCCACGGCGATCGGTGATCGCCGCCAGCCGGTGGCCACGCTGCATCAGTTCGGTTGCCAAGGCCTCGGCCGGGAACACGTGGCCGGCGGTGCCGCCGGCGGCGAGCACCACCAGTTGGCCCTGGCGTGCGTTTCCGGCGGTCATGGCAGCCTCCGTTCGCCCGGCCGCTCGCGGGTCAGCGCCAGCACCATGCCCATGCCGAGCGCCAATGCCAGGGTCGACGAGCCGCCGTAGGAAACGAATGGCAGCGTCATGCCCTTCGGTGGCATCAGGTTGATGTTCGAGGCCATGTTGATGATCGCCTGGATCGCGAACTGCACCAGCAGGCCGCTGACCGCCAGCAGGCCGAACA
>JACPJY010000381.1 GCA_016187325.1 Rhodospirillales bacterium
CCCATTTGCGGGCGCTTGCCGGGGTCACGGTCGCCGCCACAGCCGAACACCACGTGCAGCCGCCCTTTGGCATGCGGACGCAATGCCCCGAGCACGTTGGCGAGCGCGTCCGGGGTGTGGGCGTAATCGACAAACACGGCGGCGCCGTTCCGATGCCGGCCCGCCAACTGCATGCGCCCAGGGGCGCCGGTCAACGTCTCCAGGCAACCGAGGGCGGACTGCGCGTCCTCGTCCGAGGCGACGGCGAGTGCCAGCGCGCACAACGCATTCGAGACCTGGAACTCGCCGACCAGCGGCAACGACACGCTTACCGGCTCGCCGTCGAGGGCGACGGTGATTCGTTGTCCGGCGGCGAGCGGCTTGCATTCCATGAGTCGCACCGCGTCGCCGGCGCGGCCGTAGCGTATCATCTTCAGTCGCCGCTTGTGGCAAGCGGCGGCGACGGCGGCGGCGAAATCGGAATCGGCATTGACGACGGCGGTGCCGTCGGCGGCGACGATGTCGGTGAACAGCCTGAGCTTGGCGGCGAGATAGGCGTCCATGTCGCGGTGGTAGTCGAGATGGTCGCGGGTCAGGTTGGTGAACGCCGCCAGCGCCACGCGCACGCCATCGAGCCGGTGCTGTTGTAGGCCGTGGCTGGAGGCCTCGAGCGCCAAGCGCTCGATGCCGAAGCGCTTGAGGTCGCGCAGGTTGCGGTGCAGGTCGGCGGAATCCGGCGTCGTCAGGCTGATCCGGTTCTCGAAGCCGGGGGCCGAGACGCCGAGCGTGCCGGCACTCGCCGCCTTGCGGCCGAGCCTGGACCAGATCTGGCGCAGGAAGGTGACGACCGAGGTCTTGCCGTTGGTGCCGGTGACGGCGGCGACCACGTCGGGTTGAACCTCGAAGAAGTTGGCCGCCATCAACGCGTACTGGCGGCGCGGATTGGCGTCGGTCAACAGTGACACGGGACGCGGCGACACGGAGAATGTGGTGCCAGCAGGTGCCAGAACGGCGACGGCGCCGCGCTCCAGCGCGTCGTTGATATAGGCTCGGCCGTCGGCCCGGGTACCGGGCAGCGCGGCAAATAGAAAGCCGGGCTCGACTTGCCGCGAATCACAAGTGAGCCCGGTGATGTTCATGTTGTTCACGACCGCCCGATCCGTCACGTGCACCTCGGTTCCGTTCATGACATCAGCGAGTCGCAAGCGCCTTCTCCGGGTGACCCGGCTGCGGTTCCGGGCTCGCCGGCCGGGCCGCGAAGGCCGCGGCATCGGGGGTGCCCGCCGCCAGCACGGCCCGCACCCGGTTCAGCATGTGGTCCTCGGCATTGACGGCCGCCGCCTTCGGCGCCGGCGTCGGGGTGGCACGGGTTGCCGCCGTGGCAGCGCGCGCCTCGCGCAGCAGGCTCTCCGGGGCCGGCTCGAGATGCCGCTCGGGCGGCATGCCGATCAGCGTCGCCATGCGCTTGACGATGCGCGCCACCACCGGCGCCGCTACCCAGCCGCCGGTGGAGTAATTGAACGTGTTCTTGTTGCCCTTCGGCTCGTCGATCAGCACCAGCACCACGTAGCGCGGCGCGTCGATCGGGAAGGCGCCGACAAACGACGAGATGTTGGCCTTCTTCTGGTAGCCGCGTCCGGCCAGCTTGTCGGCGGTGCCGGTCTTGCCGCCGATGACGTAGCCGTCGGCCGAAGTGTCGGCCTTGCGGCCGGTGCCGTTGCTGACCACGAGCTGCATCAGCTTGCGCATCTGGTCCGACGTCTCGGGCGTGAGCACCCGCGTGCCCACCACCGGCCGACGGTCGATGCGCTTCAAGAGCGTCGGCGGCACGAAAAGCCCGCCGTTGACCAGCGTCGCGACTCCGCTTGCCATCTGCATTGGCGTCACCGCGATGCCGTGGCCGTAGGCGACGGTCATAGTATTGATCTCGCGCCACGGCGCCGGCGTCAGCGGCGCTCCGACTTCGGGAAGTTCGATGGCCGTCGGCGTCAGCAACCCAAACCGGCCCAGGTAGGTTCGTTGTGCCTTCGTGCCCACGTCGACGGCCATCTTGGCGGCGCCTATGTTGGAGGAATAAACGACGATCTCGGGAACCGAGAGCCACCGGTTCTTGGCGTGGTAGTCGCGAATGACGAAACGCGAAATCTGGATCGGACGGCTAGCGTCATAGCCGCTCTTCATGGTGACCGTGCCGGAATCGAGAGCCATGGCGGCAGTGAACAGCTTGAATGTCGAACCCATCTCGTAGACTCCTTTGGTCGCGCGGTTGAACGCCGGCTCGCCGCCGACCAAGGACGGTTCGTTGGGATCGAAATCGGGCAGCGACACCATGGCGACCACCTCGCCGGTGTCGGCATCAAGCATCAGCCCGGCGGCGCCGATGGCGCTGAATTCTTCGACGGCAGCGGCGAGTTCCTCGTGCATCAGCGCCTGGATGCGCACGTCGACGGCGAGTTTCAGCCGTTCGCCAGCGCGCAGCGTCTGGTCGAAATAGCGCTCGATGCCGGCGATGCCGCGGCCGTCGACGTCGGTGAGCCCGATCACGTGCGCGACCAGCCGGCCGTGCGGATAGACCCGGCGCTCGCCGCGCTGGAAGCCGAATCCAGGCAGGCCGAGGCGGTTGACCTCGTATTGCTGCTTCGGCGTCAGGTTGCGGGCCACCCATTGGAAACGCGACGGCGTCTGCAGCCTGCCGAGAAGCTCCTCGTGGTCGAGATCCGGAAGCAGCTCGACCAGCCGTTCGACAGCCTCCTCGGCGTTCAGCACCTTCGCCGGATCGGCGTAAAGCGACGCCGTCGGCAGGCTGGTCGCCAGGATGACGCCGTTGCGATCGACGACGTCGGCGCGCCCGGCGGGTGCCAGCGGCGACGGGTCGATACGCGCCAGCCGCGGCTCGCCGCCAGCCTTGAATACGGTGAGATCAACCAAACGTCCGGCGATCGCGGTGAATGCCAGCGTCAGCACGACGCCGGTGATCAGGAGCCGGTTGCGGCCGGTGTCGAGCGCCTGCTTGCGGATGCCGTCGATGCGGAGGGCGGCGGGCTTGTTGGCGGCGGCGATCATCGCGGACGATCCTTGATGGCGGCTGGGGCGGCCAGCGGCGCCTTGGCGCCGACGCCCGGAAGATCCGGCATGAACCATTCGTCGGCGGTCCCGACCTGGCGCGCCTTGACTGCCTCGAGCCCGAGGTGGCGCTCGGCGAGACGGCGAAGCCGCACCGGCTCGTTGAGGTGACTCCACTCGGCCTTCAGCACGTGAATGGCCTGACGGTCGTCGCTGACCTCGCGGTTGATCCCGACCAGCTGGTTCTCCAGGTCCTGCACCTGGTACTTGACGACGAACAGCGTCACGCCGAGCGAGGCGGCGAGCAGTACGATCAGAACCATAGAGGGGCGGATCATCGGCCAGGCTCCCTTTATGCCGCCTGCCGGGCCGGCGCGGCGGTGCGCTCGGCGGCGCGCAGGCGGGCCGATTGCGCCCGCGGGTTGTCCGCGACTTCCCGCATCGACGGCTTGACGACGCGGCGGCCGAGCAGCCGGAAGGTCGGGGCCGGCGCCGTGCCCGCCACCGGGGGAAGATGGCGGGACGGCTTCGGCCCGGCCTCGCTGCGGCCGAGCAGGAACTCTTTGACCTGGCGGTCTTCGAGGGAATGGAACGAGACGACGGCCAGCCGGCCGCCCGGACGCAGCAGCGTCTCGGCGGCGATCAGACCGCGCTGAAGCTCGCCCAGCTCGTCGTTGATGTGGATGCGCAACGCCTGGAAGGTGCGGGTCGCGGGATCGATGCTGTCCTTGCCGCGGGCCCTGCCCCTGGCCTTCGACTTGGCGACCACACGGCGCACCAGCTCGGCGAGCTGGCCGGTGCGCGTGATCGGCGCCTCGCGACGGCGCTCGACGATGGCCTTGGCAATGCGCCGCGACAGGCGCTCCTCGCCGTAGCGGTAGATGATGTCGGCGAGCTCCGGCTCGGCCAGCCGGTTGACGACGTCGGCGGCGGTCATGGCGCCGTCCTTGCCGCTGCCGTCCATGCGCATGTCGAGCGGTCCGTCGGCGCGGAAGCTGAA
>JACPJY010000382.1 GCA_016187325.1 Rhodospirillales bacterium
CCCACGACGGGAAGATGCACCCCCTCAAAGCACTCCTCTCCCTGGAGGAGGCCCTGGCGGCCCTGAGAGAGGCGGCGCGGCCCGTGGAGGGAAGAGGAGAGGTCCCCCTGCTGGAGGCCCGCGGAAGGGTCCTGGCTCGCGACCTGGTGGCCCCCGGCGACGTGCCCCCCTTCCGGCGGGCCGCCATGGACGGCTACGCGGTGCGGGCGCGGGACACCTTCGGGGCCTCGACCCAGAAGCCCAAGAAGTTGCGGTTGGTCGACGAGATGCCGACAGCATTCTCCGGCAATCGCGCCGCGCCCATGCCGATGCAGCCGCCGCAGCCGGAGGGCAATATGGTGGCGCCGGCGTCCTCCAGCACCTTGAGCGTGCCTTCGGCCGCTGCGCGCTCGCGCATGCGGGCGGTGGAGGGCGCGACCAGGAAGCGGAAGCCCTTCGCCGCCTTGCGGCCCTTCAGGATTTTCGCCGCCATGCGCAGGTCCTCGACCTTGGCGCCGGTGCAGGCGCCGAGATAGGCCTGATCCAGCTTGGTGCCGGCGTGCTCGGCGACGTCGGCGGCGTTCTCGGGGCTGGAGGGGGCGGCCACCTGGGGGCCGAGGGCGGCGCCGTCGATGACGATCTTCTTCGCGTAAGTCGCGTCCGCATCCGAGCGCCACGCCTTGACGTCGACCTTGCCCGCGCCCCAGGCGGCCAGCGTCTCGGCGGTCTTGGCGTCGGGCGCGATGATGCCGGTCTTGGCGCCGAGCTCGGCGGCCATGTTGGTAAGCGTCAGGCGATCCTCGACCGGCATCGCGTCGACGCCTGAGCCGCAGAACTCGACCACCTGGTAGTCGAAGCCCATGATGCCGTGCTCGCCGCAGATCTTCAGCACCACGTCCTTGGCGGCGACGCCCGCCCCGAGTCGGCCTTTGACCTCGATACGCGCCGTCTCCGGCACCCGCACCCAGATCTCGCCGGTCGCCAAGACGCCGGTCATCTCGCTGGCGCCGATGCCGACCATGAAGGCGCCGAGGGCGCCGGCGGTGGTGGAATGGCTGTCGGCGCCGACGCAGAACAAACCCGGCCTGACGTGGCCGTATTCGGGCAGCACGATGTGGCAGATGCCCTTGTCCTGGATGAAGTGCTTGACGCCGTGGCTTTTGCACCACTCGGCGGCGTGGGTCTGCATGCGCACATAGGTCTCGTCCGGCAAATTCACGTAGTGGTCGGTGACGACCACCAGCTTGTCGACGTCCCAGATCGGCACCCCGAGCTCGTCGAGCATCTTGCCGGCCAGGCGCGGGCCCGACGAATCGTGCATCATGGCGAGATCGACGGCACAGGTGACGATCTCGCCGGGCTGAACCTTTTTCTTGCCGGCGGCGCGGGCGATGATTTTTTCCGAAAGCGTCATGGCCCTTTTCATGTCACCCATCGTCAGATCACCTTTTCCCGCCGGAGTTTCTCGATCCCGGCGTCATCATAGCCGATTTCCTTCAGCAATGCCCGAGTGTGTTCGCCGAGCTTCGGCGCCGGCCGCGCCGGCGCCGGTTCGGCGGCCTGCACGGCGGGGCGGATGTAGCGGTAGCTGCCGTGGCCCTCAAGCGGGATTTCCTGCAGCCGGCCCGCGTCCGTGACGAACGGGTTGTCGAGGGCGGCTTTCACATCGAGGATCGGCGCCGCCGGGACGGTGCCGGCGAATTCCGCCAGCCACTCGGCGGTGGTCTTGGCCGACAGCGCTTTGTCGAGCATGTCCTGGATCAGCGGCCGGTTCTCGAACCGCTCCTTGAAGGTCTTGAAGCGCTTGTCCTTCGCCCACTCCGGCCGCCCGAGCGCCTTGCACAGGATCGGCCAGAACGTCTCCTTGTTGCACATCAGATAGATCCAGCCGTCGGCGGTGGTATAGAGCTGGCACGGCGTCAGCGACGGATGCGCCGAGCGCGCGAGGCGTTTCTGTACGAAGCCGTTGTTGAGATACCAGATCGCCGGATAGCCCAAATTGGAGAGCGCGACGTCGAACAGCGACACGTCGAGGTCGCCGCCCTCGCCGCTGGCGCGCGCCCGGATGATGCCGGCGAGCGCCGCGTAGGCGAGCGCCAGGCCGGTCATCTGGTCGACCACCGACAGCCCGAAGCGGGTCGGCGGGTTGTCGGGCTCGCCGGTGAGCGAGAACCAGCCGGCCTCCGCCTGCATCAGGTAGTCGAAGCCCGGCCACGCGGCGCGCGGGCCGCTGCGACCATAGGCCGAGAGATGCGCGCACACCAGCTTCGGGTTCGCCGCCTTCAGGTGCGCGTAGGTGAGGCCGAGCTTCTCCGGCACGTCGCCGCGCAAGTTGCTGACCACCGCGTCAGCGGTCGCCGCCAGCTTGCGGAACGCCGCCTTGCCGGCCTTGGCCTTGAGATCCAGCGTCAGGCTCTTCTTGTTGCGGTTATAGGCGTGGAACCACTGGCTGTCGCCGTTCTTGAACCAGTAGGGCCCGAGGGCGCGGGCGAAGTCGCCGCCGTCCGGCGGCTCGATCTTGATCACCTCGGCGCCCTGGTCGGCCAGCCACATGGTGCCGAACGGGCCGGCGCCGTACTGTTCGACGGTGAGGATGCGCACGCCTTGCAGGGGATGCGTCATGTCTTGTTTCCGAAATCCGTTGCCGCGACGGGCGCCCCGGACGGGCGGTGCCGGGGCACTTTACGGCGGGAGCCGGGAAAGGAAAAGGGTCGGACACGGGCGCCGACGCCCGCCCCTGGAACGACGACGCCGATGCCGGGGATACCCGGCATCGGCGCTCGAAGAGGTATCGTGTCGCTTACAGTTCCTTGATCGCGACTTTCCGGAACTTGATCACGCCCGAGCCGTGCTGCAACGTGAACGGCCCTTCGGTCCACAGATTGTTCCTCAAGGTGACGGTCTTCTGCCCGTTGAGCACGACGGTGATATCCCTTCCCTTGGCCGTGATCTCGTAAGTGTTCCACTTGCCGCCGGCCTTGGGCATCGGGTTCACCTCGGCGAAATCGACGATCGCGCCGGTACCGTAGCTCGGATCCTTGCGCTGGTCGAAGATGTTTACCTCGTAGCAGGTCTTGGCGCCGGGTTTGGTGGGATCGCTGCAGCGCAGGAAGATGCCGCTGTTGGCGTCGTCGCTGGCCCAGAACTCGGCGTAGATCTGGAAGTTCTTGTATTTTTTCTTGGAAACCAGGTGGGCGGTGCCCTTGCTGGTTCTCTTGTCAGCGACGACCGCGCCGCCCTCGAGCCGCCAGTTGGTCTCGCCGGTGCGGTCCCAGTCGCCCATGTTCTTGCCGTCGAGCAGCGTCACCCAGCCTGGGCCGGACTGGCCGGATGCCTGGGGTGCGAAGTGGATGGTGGCGAAGGCGATGATGAAAAGCCCTATCGCGAGGGCAAATGCGCGTGCCGATGCGTGTCGCATGGTGATTTCCTCCCTGAACGGTGACGATGAGTCGTTGCCGGGCTCCCGATGGTTCGTGTCGAGATTTCCCCGGATGACCCCCCAAACTGGCGTGCATGGTAGCAGTTTTCCGGATACCCCGGAAGCCGGGCGCGGGCCGCGGGCTACCGCCATCCCGGGCGGCCGGGAACCCGGCCTAGGTACCAACCCGGACGCGGTACCCAGCGCCGGGAAGGGCTCTCAAACGGGGTGCGAGCGGCGACAATCCGAGGGTCGATGTGCGGTGGAGCGGGAGCCGACCAGCGGCTAGTATGGGGGGATTGGGCCGTAATCGACCCCCGGGGGCGTGCCGATCTTGGCCCATCGGCGATGCCGTCAAGGAATCCGCCAGCATGGAACGCGATCTTAGGCTCGATTTCTTCCGCGGCCTGGCGCTTTTCTGCATCTTCATCGACCACATCCCGGGCGCCTGGCTGGGCACCTTCACCATTCAGATCACCGGCCTCTACGACGCGGCGGAAGTCTTCATCTTCATCTCCGGCTACACGGCGGGACTCGTCTACGGGCGCATCCTCGACGCCGAGGGACCGCTGATCATGACGCTCAGGACCTATCACCGGGTCTGGCAGCTCTACGTCGCCCATGTGTTCCTGTTCGTGATGTTCATGGCGCTGGTCGGCAACATGACGGATGCGACCCTCAATCCGATCTATGTCGAGGAGTTCCGGGCCACCGATTTCCTCAAGGAGCCGGGCACAGCCATCGTCATGGCGCTGACGCTTCGGTTCCAACCGGCATTCATGGACATCCTGCCGCTCTACATCGTGCTGCTGATGATGTTGCCGCTGTTCCTGATCGGGGTGCGCGGCCTGAAATGGCTGGTGCTGGCGGCGTCCTTTGCGCTGTGGCTGGCGGTGCAGGTCGACAAGGGCATCGCTATTCCGACCTATCCGGATCCCGAGACCAAATGGTTCTTCAACCCGTTCGCCTGGCAGCTCCTGTTCCTGATCGGGGCGGCGCTCGGCTATTCCCGGGTCCGAGGGACGGACGGCGCGCTCGCGAGCAAGTGGTTGTTCGCCGCCGCCGCGGTGATCGCCATCGGCGGCTTTCTGATCCGCATCAATTGGACGCTGCATCTGTTCTACGACCCGATTCCGTCCCTGTTCGCCAAGTATTTCTGGCTTTCACTCAGCAAGACCAACATGTCGCCGTTTCGCCTCGTCAACCTGCTTGCCGTCGTCCTAGTGGTGGCGACGCTGGTGCCGCGGCAGGCGCGCTTCCTTGCCCATCGGGCGTCGTGGCCGCTGATCGTCTGCGGGCGCCATTCGTTGCACATCTTCTGCCTCGGCATCCTGCTGGCGGCGATCGGCCACTGGATCATCAACGAGTTCTACGGCGAGTTCCTGCTGCAGACGGTGGTAGTGGTCGCCGGGATCGCGATCATGACTGCCGTCGCCGCGTTCATGGATTGGTTTTCGGGGCGCCGGTCGGAAAGAGGGCGAGCCGTGCCGCAATCATCGGCCGCGGGTGGAGGGTCCTGAACATGCACTATCGCTTCGCCACGGGCTTGATCGCGCCGGTCCTCGTTGCCGGCTTGTGCGCCTTGCCGGCCGAATCGAGCGCGGCCGCTGCGGAACCCGAGAGCTGCGCCGTTCCGCTGGACGAATTCGAATTCGAGCCCAAGATCCCAAAGACGCTGGCGGCGCTCGACACCAAAGACGCTGGCGGCGCTCGACAAGGGAGAAGCCGTGACCATCGTGGTCATCGGCGGCGCTTCGACCGCCGGCCGCGCCGCCGGGGCCGGCGACAAGGCGTGGCCGGCGCGGCTCGCCAGCGCGCTGGCCGGGCGGTTCCCAAAAACCCGCGTCGCCGTCCTCAACAAGGGCGTGGCCCGCAATACGGCCCGTGATATGGTTGCCCGCTTCGAAATGGACGTGTTGGCTCACAAGCCCAATCTCGTGATCTGGGAAACCGGCATCGTCGATGCGATGCGGGGCACCGACCTCGACGAGTTTAGGGAAGACCTGCAGTCGGGCATCGACAGGCTGAAGGCGCAGGTTCCCGAGGTGATGCTGATGGACATGCAGTTCTCCAGGCGCAGCATTCTTATCAGTCATTTCAGCCTTTACCTCGTGCTGATGCGCGGCGCCGCGGACATCAACGATGTCGCGCTCTTTCCCCGACACGAGATCATGCGCGGATGGTCGGAGGCAGGCATAGTCGATTACAATGTCCATGGGCAAGATGAGCTACGCCTCCTTGCCGTCCGACTTTATGACTGCATCGGCAAGGGCGTCGCCGATTTCCTGACACGCCGCGATCCGGGAAGCGCCCCGCAATGACGCAGCTTCTCACGCGCTTGTTGTTGTCGGCGTCGGTGGCGTTCCTGGCCGCGGGCGCGTCGCCGTCGGCGGCGACCGGCTTCGAATGCGCGGCGCCGAAGGAAGCGACCCGCCTCAAGGTCAAGCTGCCCAACACGGCGCGCGCCATCCGCCGCGGCAAGGAGCTGGTCATCGTCGCCGTCGGTTCGTCCTCCACCGAAGGCGTCGGCGCCTCGAGTCCTGGCAACACCTATCCGGCGCGCCTCGCCCACGAGCTTGCCGCGTACTGGCCAAGCTATAAGATCCGCGTCGTCAACAGCGGCATCAGAGGCGAGACGGCCGGCGAAATGCTGGCCCGGTTCGAAAAGGACGTCATGCCCCATAAACCGCACTTGGTGATCTGGCAGACCGGCTCCAACACCGTGCTGAAGGGGGGTTCCTTCAACGATTACGCCGAGACCTTGCGCAAGGGCGTGGCGCGGCTGAAGGCCGCCAATACCGATATCATCCTGATGGACCCGCAGTACGCCCCCAGGGTGATTCGCCAGCCGGCGCTCCGGCGCATGGTCGATTTCATGCGCCAGACCGCCGACGACCTGGGGATCGGGCTGTTCCAGCGTTTCGCGATCATGCGCCACTGGATCGACAGCGGCGAGGCCAAGGTGGAGGATGTGATCGCCCGCGACCAGCTGCACATGAACGACGCCGGCTACGGCTGCATCGCGCACCTGTTGGCCGACATTGTCACGGAGGTGGCGCGGGGCTCCCCGGCCGGCGAAAGCCAGTCCGCGTCCCAGTCGAAGCCATAGGCGACCGCGTTTGTCCTAGACCGGGTTTCGCTCGACCAGCTGGCGGGCAATGATGATGCGCTGCAGCTCATTGGTGCCCTCGCCGATGGCCAGCAACGGCGCGTCCCGGTAATAGCGCTCGATGTTGAATTCCTTCGAATAGCCGTAGGCGCCGTGGATGCGCATGGCCTCGAGTGAGTTTTCGAGCGCCGCCTCGGTGGCGAACAGCTTCGCCATGCCGGCTTCCATGTCGCAGCGCTCGCCGGTGTCGTAGGCGCGCGCCGCCTGCTCGACCAAAAGCCTCGCCGCCTCGACCCGGGTCGCCATGTCGGCGAGCTTGATCTGGATCGCCTGGTGCTGGGCGATCGGCTTGCCGAAGGTCTTGCGGGTCTGGGCATAGGCCAGGCTCTCTTGCAGGCAGGCGCGGGCGACGCCGACGCCGCGGGCGGCGACGTTGATGCGGCCGAGCTCCAGCCCTGCCAATATCTGCTGCAGCCCGCGGCCTTCCTCGCCGCCGATCAGGTTGGCGGCCGGCACGCGCACGCGCTCGAACAGCATCTCGCCGGTGTCGATGCCCTTGTAACCGAGCTTCTCGAGCTTCTTCGCCTGGTAGCCGGCGCTCCTCTCGACCAGGATCAGGCTCATGCCCTTGTGCTTCGGCTCCGCCGCCGGATCGGTCTTGACCAGCACGGCGAGCACGTTGCCCTGCAAGGAATTTGTGATCCACATCTTGGCGCCGTCGATGACGTAGTCGCCGCCGTCCCTGACCGCGCGGGTGCGGATCGCCTGTAAATCAGTGCCGCAGTCGGGCTCGGTCAAGGCCACGCCGCCGCGCAGCTCGCCCGAGGCGAAGCGCGGCAGCCACTTGGATTTCTGCCCGTCGGTGCCGAAGCGCTCGACGGCGGCGGCCATGATCAGGTGTGCGTTGAAGATGCCGCTGACCGACATCCACACCGCCGCCACCCTTTCGACGATCTTGGCGTAGGTGGCGGCGCTCAAGCCCAATCCACCGAATTCCGGCGAGATGGTAGCGCCGTAAAGACCCAAGTCGGCGAGCTTGTCGGCGATTTCCCGCTGGTACTCGTCGGCGGCCTCGAGGTCATGGGCGACGGGCCGGACGTCGCGCTCCAGGAACTGGTCGATGGAATCGAGGATCAGCGCTTCGTCCTCGGCGTCGGCAAGGTTCCTGGGATGCATGACCCTCGCCTTCAGTAGTTCGCCTGGTCGTCGACGGCGTGGCCGCGCTTTGGGATCAACATCGTGCGCTCGTAGGTCATGAACACGGTGCCGTCGTCCTTCTTGCCGATGGTCTTGACGGTGACGATGCCTTGGGTCGGCCGCGATTTCGATTCGCGGACGGAAAGCACCTCGGACTCGGCGTAGATGGTGTCGCCGACGAACACCGGGGCCGTCAGCCGGATCTTGTCCCAGCCCAAGTTCGCGATGGTCTTCTGGCTGACGTCGCTGACGCTCATGCCAGCGACGATGGCGAGCGTGAGGGCCGAGTTGACCAGCGGCTGGCCGAACTCGCTCTTGGCGGCGTACGCCTTGTCGAAGTGCAGCGGGTGTTTGTTCATGGTCAGCAGCGTGAACCAGGTATTGTCGGCCTCGCTGATGGTGCGGCCCGGGCGGTGCTCGTAGACGTCGCCGACCTTGAAGTCCTCGAGATAGCGTCCGTAGGATTCGCGGTAGCGATGGGGCCCGACCTTCTTCGCCTCGGCGACCATCGCGCGCCTACTCGCCCGCCGCCCGCACCTCGGCCACCGACGGCCGGGTCAGGCGCAGGACTTCGTTGATGTCTTCCTCCTGGTCGATGGCCAAGAGCCGCGTCGCCAGCTCGTCGGCGCGCTGCGGGGCGAGATAGGGTCCCACCAAGCTGTCGAACTTGGCGCGCAGCTCGGCCGGCGTCAGGAAGTTGGCGGGCTCGCCCTTCGGCGTGTCGACGAAGGCCTCGAAGGCGCCGCGCTTGGTGCGGATGCGGGCGACGCCGCTCATGTTGCGGGGGAACGCCACCTCGGCGCGCGGATCGACGACGGTGCGGACGCGCTTGGCGAGCTCGAGCGTCTTCTTGTCGCCGAGGTGCTTCGGGTAGTCGTCCCAGGTCATGCCGCCTTCCCGCAGCGCGACGGCGGCGCAGAACGCCATCGAGAACTGCCCTTCGACGACGCTCTTGGGGTTCTGCTTCTCAGGTTCAGGGTCGCCGATGATCTTCCAGCCGGTCTTGGCGACACCGATCTCGACCGCCTCGATTTCGTCCGTCCCGATGTCGTTGGCGGCCTTGAGCTGGATCAGCGCGTCCAAGGGCGCGTGGCTGTAGCGGCAGCTGGGATAGGGCTTGACCGCGATGGCCAGGGTCTCCCAGTCCTGGCCTAAGCCCTCGACCGCCTTCTCCGGCCGCGGGTTGGGGGCGTAGGCCTTGAGGAATCCGGCCCTGCCCTCGAACGCCTCGACGGCGCCCTTGAAGCCCTCCTTGGCGAAGGTCGCCGCCATCAGCCCGCATAGGGCGGCGTGGCCGACGTGGAAGCGCTTGGTCCAGGCGCCGCCGACCAGGAATTGCATGGAACCGGCGGCCTGGCTCAGGCAGATGCCGAAGGCGTTGGCCATTTGCTCGGGCGTCAGACAAAAGATGCGCCCGGTGGCGGCCGCCGCGCCGAAGGCACCGCAGGTGGCGGTCGGGTGGAAGCCGCGGTCGTAGTGGTCGCTGGGGTCCAACGCGAGCGCGAGGCGAATCTGGATCTCGTAGCCGGCGACGATGGCGTGGATCAGCTCCTCGCCGTCGGCGCCGGCCATCTCGGCCGCCGCGAACGCCGCCGGCACGATCGGCGCGCTCGGGTGCAGCGAGGCCCGCGCGTGGGTGTCGTCGAAGTCGAGCGAATGGGCGAGCGTGCCGTTGACCAGCGCCGCGCCGG
>JACPJY010000040.1 GCA_016187325.1 Rhodospirillales bacterium
ACGTCCACCAGGCCCAGCACCTCGACGTCCAGGCCGGTTTCCTCGCGCACCTCGCGCGCCCCCGCTTCGAACACCGTTTCGCCCAGTTTCTGGGCGCCGCCGGGCAGGCTCCACTGGCCCTCGCGGGGCGGCTTGCCGCGGCGGACCAACAGCACCCTGCTGGCCGCCAGCACTACCACCCCGACTCCGACGATCGGGCGATCGGGATATTCCCGGGACATGTCGCGATTCGCCTCCGATTCGTTGTCGCGCAACCGCGACGGCCTTCACCGTAGAGGATGTCTTTCCCTACGTATCAAGCTACCATAGGGATGCCGCGGGCAGTCGCGCAAACGCCCGCGACAGGGGGGCAACGATGGCCAATGCGGTATTGCAGCGCCAGACCTTGCAGGCCGGCGACCGTATCTTCAAGGAGGGCGACGAGGGCAACCAAGCCTATGTCGTGCAAGCGGGCGAAGTCGAGATCTTCAAGGTTGTCGATGGCAAGGAGGTCGTCCTCGGACGGGTCGGCCAGGGCGGCATCTTCGGCGAAATGGCGCTGATCGATTCCAAGCCGCGCATGGCCAGCGCGCGGGCGTCGAAAGGCTCGACCATCATCGTCGTCACCCGCGACATGTTCGAGCAGAAGCTGAACAAGACCGACCCGTTCATCCGCGGCCTGTTGAACATCCTGGTCGAGAACATCCGCATCATGACCAAATAAGCGCCGGGCGATCGCCGGCGGGCCGAGGCGAGCCCCTTTCGCCGCCCCGCGGCCGTTGCAACGAGCGAGTTGCGTTCCGGGCCCGCCTGAACGATGTTTAGAGCATGAACGCGAGCAAACAGCCGTCCGGGATCGATCCGCAATCCGACGTCGGCGAGCCGGCAAGCGGGCACACGCTCGGCTTCGGCCAGCGCATGCGCGCCTATTTCTTCGCCGGCATCCTGATCGTCGCCCCGATCTCGATCACCTTCTACCTCGCGTGGCTGTTCATCACCTTCGTCGACAGCAAGGTGACGCCGCTGATCCCGGGTCCCTACAACCCCAACAATTACCTGCCGTTCGCGGTGCCCGGCTTGGGCCTGTTGATCCTGGTCCTCGGGTTGACGCTGGTCGGCGCCGTTACCGCCGGCTTCATGGGCAGAGTATGGGTCCGCTTGAGCGAGCGGATGCTGGCCCGCATGCCGGTAATCCGCAGCGTCTATGCGGCGGTGAAGCAGATATTCGAGACCGTGCTGGCCGACCAGTCGGCGGCGTTCCGCGAGGCGGTGCTGGTGGAATACCCGCGGCGCGGCATGTGGGCCATCGGCTTCATCACCGGGCGCACCAAGGGCGAGGTCCAGAACGTCACCGAGGACGAGTGCATCAACGTCTTCCTGCCGACCACGCCAAATCCGACCTCGGGGTTCCTGCTGTTCGTGCCGAAGCCGGACATCATTCCGCTGTCGATGTCGGTGGAGGAGGCGATCAAGATGGTGATCTCCGGCGGCATCCTGACGCCGCCCGATCGCCGCCCGGTCGAGGAGCGCAAGGTGCCGGTGACTGCGGCCAAGATTTACGAGCAGGTGGACATCCTGCGCGAGAAAGGCGGCGTTCCGGTGCTGGTGCCGAAGGAAGCCCGGCCGGGCGAGATCAAGAAGGCGATCACCACCGGGAACCCGGGCGGGAAGAAATCCTCCGCCAAGAAAAAGCAGAGCGCCGACGGCAACAGCAACAAGAAAAAGAACCATAAATAACTCACCCCGAGCGAAGATTCCGCACCGCCGCCTCCCGTTCGAACAGATAAAGCAGCACCCGGAGCGCCCGGCCGCGCTCCGACTCGAGCTCCGGGTCGCGGCCGAGCGCCAGCGCCGCGTCGTCGCGGGCAGCCGCCAACAGTTCGTCGTGGCGGGCGAGGTCGGCGAGGCGAAACTCCGGTAGGCCACTCTGGCGGGTGCCGAGCAGTTCGCCGGCGCCGCGCAGCCGCAAGTCCTCCTCGGCGATGCGGAAGCCGTCGTCGGTGTCGCGCATGATGTTCAGCCGCGCCCGCGCCGGCTCGGTCAGCGGCGGCGCGTAGAGCAGCAGACATGTCGCCGGCCGGTCGGCGCGGCCGATGCGGCCGCGCAGCTGATGAAGCTGGGCGAGGCCGAAGCGCTCTGCGTGCTCGACCACCATTACGGTGGCGTCGGGCACGTCGACACCGACCTCGATCACCGTGGTGGCGACCAGTATCTTTATCGCGCCGGTGGCGAACGCCTCCATCGCCGCGTCCTTGTCCTTGCCCTTCATGCGCCCGTGCACCAGCCCGACGGCGCTGCCGAATACGCCCTTCAGGTGCGCGTGGCGGTCCTCGGCGGCGGCGACGTCGAGGACCTCGGATTCCTCGACCAGCGGGCACACCCAGAACACCCGCGCCCCCTGCGCCAGCGAACGCTTCAACGCGCCGACTACCTCGCCCAGGCGCTCGATTGGCATCACCCGGGTATCCACCGGCCGCCGCCCAGCCGGCTTCTCGGTCAGCCGCGACACATCCATGTCGCCGTAGGCGGTCAACATCAGGGTGCGCGGGATCGGCGTCGCGGTCATGACGAGGATATCGACGGCGCGGCCCTTGGCCGCCAGCGTCAGGCGCTGATGGACGCCGAAGCGGTGCTGTTCGTCGATCACCGCCAGCGCCAGATCGCGGAACTCGACGTCCTCTTGAAATAGCGCGTGGGTGCCGACGGCGAGCGCCGCGCCGCCGGACTTGAGCCGATCGAGGATCTCGTCGCGCGCCTTGCCGTTCTCGCGCCCCGTCAACAACACGAGATCGACGCCGGCGGCCTTGGCCAACGGCGCGATGGTCGCCAGGTGCTGGCGGGCCAGGATCTCCGTCGGCGCCATCAGCGCCGCCTGGGCGCCGGCCTCGACCGCATTCAGCATGGCGAGCAGCGCCACCACGGTCTTGCCGCTGCCGACGTCGCCCTGCAGCAGCCTCAGCATGCGCAGCGTTGCCGCCATGTCGGCGGCGATCTCCTTGAGCGCTGTCTGCTGGGAGGCCGTGAGTTCGAACGGCAGCGCCGAAACGGCCTTGGCGCGCAAGCTGCCGTCGCCGGCGATGGCGCG
>JACPJY010000399.1 GCA_016187325.1 Rhodospirillales bacterium
CTGCGATTGCGCCCCAGCGCCTTCTGCTTCTCGGCGTCGATCCACCAGGCGTCGAACTGGTTGCCGCGGATCGGCGTCACCTTCGGCCGCCCGAACATGTCCCAATAGGCGACGCGGTCATAGGGCGCGTGGTAATGGGGGATCAGGTAGAAGCCCCATTGCAGCACCCTATCCAGCGCGCGCGTCGCGGCGATCAGGCTCCTGCGGTCGGGCGCGGCGATCAGTTTCTCGATCAACGCGTCGATCGCCGGGTCCTTGATGCCCATGAAATTTCGCCCGCCCTCGAGGTCGGCGGAAGAGCTGGACCAGAACGAACGCTGCTCGTTGCCGGGCGACAGGGACTGGCCGAAGGAACCGACGATGATGTCGAAATCGAAGGTATCTAGCCGGCGCCGGTACTGCGCCGAATCGACGGTGCGGACGCGGATCTTGATTCCCAATTTTTCCAGGTTCCTGGCGAACGGCAGCACGATGCGCTCGAACAAAGGGCTGACCAGCAGCACCTCGAACGTCAGCGGTTTGCCGGTCTTGCCGTCGACCCTTTGTTGGCCCTTGACCACCCAGCCGGCGTCGTTGAGCAGCTTGCTCGCGGCCCTGAGGTTTTCCCGGATGTTGCCGGAGCCGTCCGTCTTCGGCGGGTTGTATTCCTTGCCGAATACCTCGTCCGGGATCTTGCCCCGGAACGGCTCGAGCAATTTCAATTCCTCGGGCCCGGGCAGCCCTTTGGCGGCGAGCTCGGAGTTGTCGAAATAGCTGCGGGTGCGCACGTACTGTCCATAGAACAGGTTCTTGTTCGACCATTCGAAGTCGAACGCGTAGGCGAGCGCCTCGCGGACGCGGCGGTCCTTGAACACGTCGCGGCGCGTGTTGTAAACGAAACCCTGCATGCCGGCCGAGCGGTCGTGGTGAATCTCCTCCTTCTTCAGGAGCCCGTTCTTGACCGCCGGGATGTCGTAGGCGGTAGCCCAGTTCTTGGACGAATTCTCCGCCCGGTAGTCGAAGGCGCCGGCCTTGAACGCCTCGAGCGCGATCGTCTCGTCGCGGTAATAGTCGAACTGCATGGCGGCGAAGTTGTCGGAGCCCTTCTTGACCGGCAAATTCTTGGCCCAATAGTCGGGCACGCGCACGTAGGAGATCGAGCGGCCGGGATCGACCTTGTCGACCTTATAGGCGCCGCTGCCGAGCGGCGGCTCCAGCGTCGTCTTGTCGAACTCGCGCTTCTCCCAGTAGTGCTTGGGCAGCACCGTCAACTGGCCGACGATCAGCGGCAGTTCGCGGTTCTCGCCGGGCTTGAAGTTGAAACGCACGGTGCGCGGTCCCGTCTGCACCACTTCCCTGACGCTGCCGTAATAGAAGCGGAAGAACGGCGTGCCCTTCTTGACAAACAACTCGAAGGTGTAGATCACGTCCTCGACCGTCACCGGCATGCCGTCATGCCAGCGCGCCTCGGGCCGGAGTGTGAACGCCACCCACGAGCGGTCGGTCGGCACCTCGATCGATTCGGCGAGCAGGCCGTACTGGCTGAACGCCTCGTCGGCCGAATCCACCGTCAGCGAGTCGTAGATGCCGCCGATGCCGGTAGCGGCGTTGCCCTTGACGATGAACGGATTGAGGCTGTCGAAGCTGCCGATGGCGCCGAGCTTGACGGTGCCGCCCTTGGGCGCGTTCGGATCGACATAGTCGAAATGCTTGAAGTCCGGCGGGTATTTAAGATCGCCGTGCATGGCGATGCCGTGGGCGCGGGTGACCTTGGCCTCGGCGGCGCCGGCGGGGGCCGGCGGCAGCCACAGAACCAAGCCGGCGGCAAGGCCGGCGATGACGGCGAAGACGCGCATGATCCCTGCTTTCGTCGCTGCCCGCTTTAGCCCCATCCCGGGCCGAGCCCGATATTGCGGGCCGGGCGTGATCAGATCAAGACAACAGCGAACACAACACCCAACGATGGCGAAAATGTGATGGTGGCCGCTATTTTCCGGCCAGCACCGCAATAGCCGCGGCGTGCAGCGCCGCGTCGCCGGCGGCCAGCACGGTGCCGTCGCCGTCGGGCCCGAGCGCGCGGCCCCGCCAGTCGGTGATGACGCCGCCGGCGCCCTCGACGATCGGCACCATGGGGGCGTAGTCGTAAAGCTTCATGGTGCCCTCGCAGACCAGATCGACATAGCCGTTGGCGAGCAGCCCGTACGCCATGCACTCGGCACCGTAGACGGCGCGCCGGGTGCGCTTGCGCAGGCGCTCGAACGCCGGGAAGTCGCGGTCCCCGAACATCTGCGGCGAGGTCGCGTACAGCCACGCGTCTTGCAGCGCCGCGCAGGCGCGCACGCGGACGGGCTTGCCGTTGAAGATGGTGGGCCGGCCGGCGACGCCGAGCCAGCGCTCCTTGATCGCCGGCAAGTCCATCAGGCCGAGCACCGGCCAGCCGCGGTCGAGGAGCGCGATCAGTGTGCCGAACAGCGGCTTGCCGGTGACGAACGACTGGGTGCCGTCGATGGGGTCGAGCACCCACACCGTGTCGGCGCCGGGGTTCCTGGCCTCGATCTCCTCGCCGACGATGCCGTGGGTCGGGAACGCTTTCTCGATCAGCGCCCGCATCGCCGCCTCGGCCTCGCGGTCGGCGGCGGTCAGCGGGCTGGCGTCGGGCTTGGCGGCGACCGCCATCGGTTTCCGGAAATGCCGCATCACCACCCGGCCGGCGGCGTCGGCGAGCCGGCCGGCCAATTTGACGCAAGCGTCGTCGAGAGAGGCGCCCGGCGCGGCGGGTCCGGAGCCAGCCCCGGATCCCGGCCCGGAAGCCTCGCGGCTCATGGCAGCGGCTTCGGCGAGTCGCTCAGCGAGTGCAGATACTTGATGACCGCGGCCCGTTCCTCGGGCTTCTTGACGCCGGCGAAGCTCATCTTGGTGCCCTTGGCGAAACCCTTGGGGTCGTCGATGAAGTGGTCGAGGTCCTTGTAGGTCCACGCGCCGCCCATGCCCTTCAGCGTACCGGAATAGGCGAAGCCCTCATGGCTTGCCTTAGGCCGCCCGACGATATCCCAGAGATTTGGCCCGACCAGGTTTTTTCCGCCCTTCTCGGCCGTGTGGCAGGCCTTGCACTTCTTGAACGCCGCCTCGCCGGCCTTGACGTCGGCAGAGCCGAGCAGGGTCAGCGCATCCACTTGCTTGCCGCCGGCCGCCGGCTTCGCCGCCTTGTCGCCGGCCTCTTCGACGCCGGCGATGGTGATGGCGGGGCTTTTCAGCGGCTTCGGATGGACCAGCAGGTTGCCCGCCCAATTGGCGCCGAAAACCAGCCACGCCGTCACCAGAACGGCCAAGCCGAGCTTTTCATAAAACGGGAAGTGCATGGCGCTTGTTCCCCCTCGGAGCTCCCTGAAGCGGGCATGGTGCATCAAGCCGGCTTTCCGTTCAACCGTCGTGTCTCGGCCTTGGGTGTGCCGTCCGGCAGCCCCGCGGCCGGGCCGGGGGGCCGACCGGCGGTCGGCCGTCAAAGCGGTTTTCCGGGGCCCTTGGGGCGGCTAAGGTGCGGTCCATGCCGGGTCCCAAAAACCCCATCGTCATCATCCCGTCGCGGCTGGCGGCGACGCGGCTTCCGGGGAAGCCGCTGGCCGACATCGGCGGCCAGCCGATGATCGTCCACGTGTGGCGGCGCGCCGTCGAGGCCGGCATCGGGCCGGTGATCGTCGCCTGCGCCGACATCGACATCCTCGACGCAATCAAGGAAGCGGGCGGCGACGCGGTGTTCACCAACCCGGCGCACGCGTCGGGCTCGGACCGGGTGTTCGAGGCGGCGGCGACGGTGGACCCGCGGAAGCGCCACGACTGCGTCGTCAACGTGCAGGGCGACCTGCCGACCATCGAGCCGACGGCGATCAAGGCCGCCCTCGGGCCGCTCGACGACGACGCGGTCGACATCGCCACCATCGCCGCCGAGATCACCGAGGAGGCCGAACGCGACGATCCCAACGTCGTCAAGGTGGCGTTGTCGCTCGCCGAAGGAGGAACGCGCGGGCGCGCGCTCTATTTCAGCCGCGCCGCCGTGCCGTCGGGTGCCGGCCCGCATTATCACCACATCGGCATCTACGCGTTCCGGCGCCAGGCGCTCGATCGCTTCGTCAGGCTGCCGCCGTCGCCGCTCGAGCGGCGCGAGAAGCTGGAGCAGTTGCGGGCGATCGAGAACGGCATGCGCATCGACGTGGCGCTCGTTGACACGGTTCCGCTGGGTGTCGATACTCCCGCCGACCTCGAGCGCGCCCGCCGGATGTTGGCCACTCCGCGCCGTTGATCCGGAACGCCCCAGCCATGGCCGATCCCAACAACACCATCGCCTTCCAGGGCCTCCCCGGCGCGTACTCGGACCTCGCCTGCCGCAACGTCTACCCGAAGATGACGACGCTGCCGTGCCGCGCCTTCGACGACGCGTTCCAGGCGGTGCGCGAGGGCAAGGCGGCGTTGGCGATGATCCCGATCGAGAACACCGTCGCCGGCCGGGTCGCCGACATCCATCACCTGCTGCCGGACTCCGGACTCTACATCGTCGGCGAGCACTTCCAGCGGGTCAACCACCACCTGCTCGCCGTCAAGGGCGCCAGGATCGCCGACCTGACCCACGTGCACAGCCACATCCATGCCCTGAATCAATGCCGGAAGCTGATCCGCAAGCTCGGCCTCGAGCCGGTCGAGCACGTCGATACCGCCGGCGCCGCCGCCGACATCGCCAAGCGCGGCGACAAGACGCAAGGAGCCATCGCCTCCGAGCTCGCCGCCAAGGTCACCGGGCTGGTTTCGCTAAAGGCCAACATCGAGGACGCCGAGCACAACACCACGCGCTTCATCATCATGGCGCGCCAGCCCGTCGATCCCAAGCCGGAGGCGGAGGGCACCATGACCAGCCTGCTGTTCCGGGTGAAGAACGTGCCGGCGGCGCTCTATAAGGCGCTCGGCGGCTTCGCCACCAACGGCGTCAATCTCACCAAGCTCGAGAGCTACGTCGGCGAGGGCTTCGTCGCCGCGCAATTTTATGCCGACGCCGAAGGCCACCCGAAACAGCGGCCGCTGGAGTTGGCGCTCGAGGAGCTCGCCTTTCACACCACCGAGATCAAGATCCTCGGCGTCTATCCGGGCCATCCCTACCGGCGGCGCGTGAACGCCGCCAGCGGCTGAGTCGCCGCCTCTCAAATCAGGTCATTTCGGGAAGCCGGTCAGGCGCCGACTTCGGCCAGCCAGCCCTCGACCAGCCAGCGGGCGATCGAATCCTTGCGCGGCAGGCGCTTGGCGCCGGGCGGCGCCGTGCCCCACTCGCCGAAGGCGCGGACCTCGCCGGGGCGGAACCACCTAGCGTCCTGCAGCTCGCGCTGGTCGACGTCGATGCCGGTGGTGACGGCGCGGGCGCGGAAGCCGAGCATCAGCGACGACGGGAACGGCCACGGCTGCGACGCCTGGTAGCGCACGTCGGCGACGGCGACGCCGGTCTCCTCGCGCACCTCGCGCGCCACCGCCTCCTCCAGGCTCTCGCCCGGCTCGACGAAGCCGGCGAGCGTCGAATACATGCCGTCGGGCCAACGGCTCTGGCGGCCGAGCAGGGCGGCCGGGCCGCCGCCGTCGAGGTCATCGTGGGTGACCAGCATGATCACCGCCGGGTCGGTGCGCGGGAAATGCTCGTGCGGCTCGGCGGCGTTGCGGCAGCGCCGCACGTGGCCGCCGTACTGGCTGTCGGTCGGCTCGCCGCAGACGCCGCAGAAGCGATGCCGGCGGTGCCAGTACATGAGGCCGCGGGCGTAGGCCAAAAGCGCCGCCTCCGGCCCTCGCATCAGCGCGCCGACTTGGCGCAGGTCGCGGAACTCGCCGCCGTCGGCGAGGCGCCCGGCGGCCGCCTCGTCGAGCCCGGAAAGATCGGCGGCGAAGTAGGCAGTGGCATTCTCGAGTCCCAGGATCGCCACCTCGGCGGCGGCGGCCAGCACCTGGCCGGCCTCGGCGGCGGCGATCAGCACCGCGCCCGGGGTGCCACCGGCGCCGGCGTTGGCGGCGATCAGATTGAAATCGCGCCACACCGGCACGATTCGCGCCTCGGGGTCGGCCAGCCGTTCCGCGATCCAGGTGTCATCGCGGCGCGCCACCGCGACGCGGTCGAGCGCGACGCCAGCGTAGATCAGTTTTCCGGTCATCGCCGCAACCTGACATGCCGGCCCCCGCCAGGCAACGGGGGCCGGCAGCGCCGCCGGTGGGGCAGCGGCGCCACGCCGATGGGCGCCGACGGACGCCGGCTGGCATCTCTTCCGCTGTTGAAGGTTTGTTAAGAATTCGTCCCTAGCATGACCCCACTTCTTGCTGTTCTCAGCCCTCTGGGTGCCCCGGCCGGCAGGCCGCGGGTAGGGGGAACGAAGGAGGTTCCGATGACGGGGTGGGGTCGTCTTATGGCCCGATCGGCGCTATGGCCGGCGGCACTGCTGCTGCTTGCCGGGTGCACGTCGCCACTCGGCGTGTCGGGCTACATCCACGAGTGCGCGACGGTCGACGACAAGGCGGTAAAGTACATCAACTGGGCCCGGGTCCCCGAGGTCGACATCCGCATCCGCAACGGCGAGTTCAGCCCGATGATCGTGCGCATGCGCCAGGGCTGGCCCTACGTGCTACGCATCCGCAACCGCGACCACGAGGCCCGGGTGTTCAAGGCCTACGATTTCTTCCGCCGCGTCGCGGTGATCAAGACCACCGTCGCCGGCCAGGAGGAGGACTTCACCTGCTTCGGCGCCGTCACGGTGCCGGCGCGACAGAGCGCCGAGCTGCGGCTGGTGGCGCTCACCGACGGCTACTTCGAGTACGAGGACAGCATGATCCCGTTGCCGGGCCTGTTCTCGACCGGCCCCAACGGCATCATCATCATCGAGGAGCGGACGCCGCGCATCTGACGACGCCCGGCGTTGTCCACAGGTTTCCGCCGGGCTTGCGCAAATCCGGCCGCGGCGACGGTTGGAGGGGGCCCGAGCACCTGTTATAGTGCGCGCGGGAGACCGCCGTCGGACAGGCCCCTCGCCAACCCGGTCAGGTCCGGAAGGAAGCAGCCGTAACGAGATTCGGCCTGGGTCGGCGTCCGGTCTCCCACCTCAACGCCGTCCCGGCCGCAATCGGGGCGGTCATAAGCCCACCCCAGGCATCCGGCCCGCGATGACCGAAACCGCGCTTCCCGAGAACGTTGCCGCCGAAGCCGGCACCCCCTACCAGGTCCTCGCCCGCAAGTACCGCCCGTCGACCTTCGCCGGCCTGATCGGCCAGCAGGCGATGGTGCGCACGCTGACCAACGCCATCCGCGCCGACCGGCTGGCGCACGCCTTCATCCTCACCGGCGTGCGCGGCGTCGGCAAGACGACGACGGCGCGCATTATCGCCCGGGCACTCAACTGCATCGGCGCCGACGGCAACGGCGGGCCGACGCCCGAGCCGTGCGGGGTATGCGAGCACTGCAAGGCGATCACCGAGGACCGCCACGTCGACGTGCTGGAGATGGACGCCGCCAGCCGCACCGGCGTCGACGACATCCGCGAGCTGATCGACGGCGTGCGCTACCGGCCGACCACGGCGCGCTTCAAGGTCTACATCATCGACGAAGTGCACATGCTGTCGAAGCCCGCCTTCAACGCGCTCCTAAAGACCCTCGAGGAGCCGCCGGAGCACGTCAAGTTCGTGTTCGCCACCACCGAAATCCGCAAGATCCCGGTGACCGTGCTCAGCCGCTGCCAGCGCTTCGACCTGCGCCGAGTGCCGGTCGACACGCTGGTCGCCCACTACGCCAACATCGCCGGGAAAGAGGGCGCGAAGGTATCCGAAACGGCGCTGCACCTGATCGCGCGCGCCGCCGACGGCAGCGTCCGCGACGGCCTCAGCCTGCTCGACCAGGCGATCTCGCATGCCGCCCACGGGCCTGGCGGCGAGATCGGCGAGGCCGAGGTGCGCGACATGCTGGGCCTCGCCGATCGCTCGCAGACGTTCATGCTGCTGGAGTCGGTGCTGGCCGGCGCCGTCGGGCCGGCGCTGAAGCTGCTCGACGAGCTTTATACGTCCGGCGCCGACCCGCTGGCGGTGCTCGAGGACCTGCTCGACATCACCCACTGGCTGACGCGGATCAAGGTGTCGCCGGAGGCCGCCGAGGCCCCCGAGGTGCCGGAGATCGAACGCGTCCGCGGCAAGAACCTGGAGCGGCGGCTGACCATGGCGTCGCTCGCCAGGGCCTGGCAGATGCTGCTCAAGGGCTTGGTCGAGGTGCGCTTCGCGCCGTCGCCGATCCAGGCTACCGGGATGGTGCTGGTGCGGCTCGCCCATGCCGCCGAGCTGCCGACGCCGGAAGAGGCGATCCGATCCCTCGATAGCAACGGCACCGCCGCCGCCCCGCGCCCGTCGCCGTCGCCGGACAAGCCCGCCCGCCAGGC
>JACPJY010000400.1 GCA_016187325.1 Rhodospirillales bacterium
CACCGTGCTCGGCTCGGCCGGCTCGGGGGTGCCGCTGTTCCACAAGCAGCTCGCCAGCGGCGGTCCGTTGACGGTGACGCATCCCGACATGACCCGCTATTTTATGACCGTTCGCGAGGCCGTCGAGCTGGTCTTGCAGGCCTCCACGCTCGGCATTGGGGTGGACGCTGGCAACGTCCGTCGCGACGGCAAGATCTTCGTCCTCGAGATGGGCGAGCCGATCCGCATCATGGATCTGGCCGAGCAGATGATCCGTCTTGCCGGGTTCAAGCCGGGCCGCGATGTCAAGATCGAGGTCATCGGCCCGCGGCCCGGTGAGAAGCTGTTCGAGGAGGTGTTCCACGGTTCGGAGGCGCCGGTGCCGACCGAATGTCCCGGCGTGCTGCTGGCCGCGCCCCGGGCCGGCGACGCGCGCGAGCTCGCAGCCGCCATCGCCGAGCTGCGCGAGGCGTGCCGCCGGGGCGACCGCGACCGGGTGCTAGCGCTGATCTGCCGCCTCGTCCCGGAATACCATCAGGAACGGGCCGCCGCCGTCCACGCGGCGTCCGTCTGAGATCGGAGACCGCCCGCTTGACCGTCATCCGCCGCGCTCTGATTTCGGTATCCGACAAGGTCGGCCTCGACGCGCTCGGAAAATTTCTGGTCGAGGCCGGCGTCGAGGTGCTGTCGACCGGCGGCACCGCCAAGGCGCTTAAGAAGGCCGGCGTCGCCGTCAAGGAGGTGGCCGACGAGACCGGATTCCCCGAGATCATGGGCGGCCGGGTGAAGACTCTGCACCCGAATATCCACGGCGGGCTGCTGGCGCGCCGCGATGTCGGCGCCGATACGAAGGCGATGAAGGACCATGGCATCCGACCGATCGACCTGCTGGTGGTCAACCTGTATCCGTTCGAGGCGACGGTGGCGAAAGGCGCCGGCGACGACGAGGCCATCGAGAACATCGACATCGGTGGTCCCGCCATGATCCGCGCCGCAGCCAAGAACCACGACTTCGTCACCGTCGTCGTCGACCCTGCCGACTACGACGCGCTGATCGCGGAGATGAAGGCCGGCAAGGGCGCCACCGGCCCGGCGTTCCGGCGCCGCATGGCGGCCCGCGCCTATGCCCGCACCGCCGCCTACGACGCCGCCGTCGCCGGCTGGCTGGCCAGCCGCGCCGATGATCCGTTCCCGCCGCGATTCGCCTTCGGCGGCACGCTGAAGGAGAAGCTGCGCTACGGCGAGAACCCGCACCAGCAGGCGGCGTTCTATCTCGGAGGCCCGGCGCGGCCGGGAGTCGCCACCGCCAGGCAGCTGCAGGGCAAGGAGCTGTCGTTCAACAACCTCAACGACACCGACGCCGCCTTCGAGTTGGCGGCCGAGTTCGCCGACCAGCCCGCCTGCGTCATCGTCAAGCACGCCAATCCGTGCGGCGTGGCGTTGGGAAAGACTTTGGCGGATGCTTACCGTCGTGCGCTGTCGTGCGATACCGAAAGCGCCTTCGGCGGCATCGTCGCCGTCAACCGCCCCCTCGACGCCGAGACCGCCGAAGAGATCGGCAAGCTGTTCGCCGAGGTCGTCATCGCGCCCACAATCGACGCCGCCGCCGTCAAGGTTCTGGCGAAAAAGAAGAACCTGCGGGTGTTGGCCGCCGGCTCGCTCCCCGACGCCGGCGCGCCCGGCTTGACGGTGCGCGCGCTCGCCGGCGGCTATTTGCTGCAGACCCGCGACGACAGGCTGTTCGACGACGTCAAGGTGGTGACCGAACGCCAGCCGACCAACCGCGAGATGGCGGACCTGCGCTTCGCCTTCACGGTCGCCAAGCACGTCAAATCCAACGCCATCGTCTACGCCAAGGACGGCATGACCGTCGGCGTCGGCGCCGGGCAGATGAGCCGCGTCAATGCCGCCCGCATCGCCGCCTGGAAGGCCGAGGATGCGGCGCGCGTCGCCGGCGACAAGCAGTCCTGGGCCAAGGGCTCGGTGGTGGCGTCCGACGCCTTCTTCCCGTTCGCCGACGGGCTGCTGGCCGCCGCCGCCGCCGGCGCCACGGCCGTCATCCAGCCGGGCGGCAGCATCCGCGACGAAGACGTGATCAAGGCCGCCGATCAGCACGGCCTCGCCATGGTGTTCACCGGCACCCGCCATTTCCGCCACTGAGCCCGGGCGGCGGTCGTCTGCCGGTCGTCCCGCGGTCGTCCCGCGGTCGTCCATTGGTCGTCCCCAAGTCGTCCGCCGGTCGTCCGGTTCGGCGGCCGCATTCGCGCCAAACGCTTGCGCCGCCGCGGGTCCGCCCGAAATTTTTTTTCAAAGGTCGTCATCGGTCGTCAAAAGTCGTCACAAGTCGTCATAGGGCGCCGGCCGGGCCGCCTGGCGGCGGCCTATCGGCAGGCCGGTCAGGCGCGCTTGCAGCTCGACGATGCGGGCGGCGGCGTTGAGATAGCCGTCGTCGACGGCGCGCCGGTAGACCGCTTCCAGCTTGCCGAGCAGCACCTCGCCGTCCGGGTTGAAGTCGCCGGCGAGTTCGCGGTGGATTTCGGCGATGCGGGCCTTGACCTCGGGCCGCTTGAGCAGGCGGTAGCCCTGGTTCTTGCAGGACTCCGGCGCGTAGCCGGCCTCGCCGGCGGCGCGCGCGGCGTTGCCGTAGAGCACGAAGTACTGGCAGAACAGCTCGTGGCGGCGGCGCAGCGGCTTCGGCGGCGCCGAACCGGCATCGGCTGCGGCATCACCGCCGCGGCCGGACGTCGGCAGCCGGGCGGCGGCGATGCGCCGTTGCGCGCGCAAGCCGTCGACATAGCCGCGGCAGCGGTCGAGCCACGCCGCCAGCGATTCGCCGGATTGGCGGCCGGGCATGCCGGCCCACTCGTCGTCGGTCATCCACGGCTCCCGTTCGGAAGGGGTGGGCGGCTTGTAGAGGCTGTAATAGGCGGCGTCGCTGTCGCGGGCGCGCCGGCGCCATTCCTCGTCGTCGTCGCGGCGATAAGTGTCTGATTTCATGGCGATGATTCCTATTTCCATATTGAAACAGGAATTATATCTCACAAAATCCCCGCCAAGTCAAGAACAAAATTAGAACTTTGTTTTTGCCGCCGGCATGCGATAAGGGCTTCAACCATGCCGGCTCGATGGCGAAAGGACGGGGCCAACCGGGCGCACCCAAGCGGATCTGGCCAGCCAGCCCGCTAGACCGCCCTTTGGCGATCGGCGAGTGCGGCGCCGGTTAGGTTGTGTACTCACCCACCGCGTCATTCCGGACACGATCTTCCTCCAAATCCCGGCCCACGCTCTGGCGGGGACGGGATTTGGCAAGGAAGGTCCGTGATCCGGAATCCAGGGCCGCCGCGTCGCCTATCGCCATTCTGGATTCCGGATCGTAAGGCTCGCCCGCCGAAAACCTGCGGTTTTCGGGCTCGCCTAACGTCCGGAATGACGATCACGCTCGGTAATGAGTCCACGCCCGTCAGCCGCGTCCTCGCGTCGGCGCCGCGTCGAGACGCACGGCGATGCCGGCGAGCTTCGGCGACACCGCCGGGTAGTACTTCAACACCAGCGGATCGTGGCCGGGGACCACGTGGTCCGGGGAATCGGCGAGCGCCTTCAGCCGGTCGTAGCCGGCCAGCACCTTGTCCAGCTCGAAAATCACCGGGAAAGGGTTCCTCGTCTCCATGTTGGCGTAGAGGTGCGCCGCGTCGGAGGCCACCACCACCCGGCCCCGCTTCGTCATCACCCGCACCGACTGCATGCCGGCGGTGTGGCCGCCGATGTGGTGCAGCGATATCCCCGGCGCCAAATCCGCATCGCCATCGTGGAACCGTACGCGTTTTCCATAGACGTGGCGGACCATGCCGACCACGTCGTCGACGTTCATCGACGACCCGTGCTTCGGGTTCAGCATGTGGCGACCGGTGGCAAATGCCATTTCCCTATCCTGCAGGTGGAATGTCGCCGCCGGGAACAAATCGAAATTGCCGATGTGGTCGTAGTGGAAGTGGGTGACGATCACGTCCTTGACTGCCTTGGCGTCGACGCCGATCAGCGCCAGGGCTTCTGTCGGGCAGCGCAGGAAGGTGCGGCCGCGCTTCTTCGCCGTCTCGGCCTTGAAGCCGGTGTCGATGACGAAGGTGCGGCTCGATGACACGGCCGCCCACACGAAGTAGTCGATGGGCCACGCCTCGTGCGGGTCGACCGGGTTGACGAAGTTGGCGGCCGCCTTGCGCTGGTGGGTGGCATACTTGACGGCATAGAGATCGTAAACGTCGGCGTCCGCCATGCGTTACATCCTGAGTCCGTAGCGGACCCCGGCGTTGTCGATGCCCTCGTTCTCCTCGCTGCAGAGCGACGCGTGCGAGTGGTGCTCCCACATCAACGAGATGCTGTGGCGCTCCAGGAACCGATAGCCGAACTCCAGGGATTCGCGGAACAGCGCCCGACAACCGAACTCGCGCCGGTCGAAGCGGGCCTTGCCCGCGATCTTGCTGTTGTCGAGCATACCGTCATGGACCGAAAGGCCGAGCCCGAGATCGACGAAAAGGGCGTCCCAAAACGTCCATTCCCAGGTCAGCCCGCCGTAGAGGAAATCCGTCGCGCGCGAGCTCGCGTTGGCGATGATGCCGAGATGCGGGCGCGGCGACCACGCCCACGCCAGCCAGCCCGGCGACCGGAACAGCGCTTCGACGTTGCCGTCCATGCCCTGTTCCTTGGCGCGGTGACCGAAGGCGACCGCATGCTTGAGAGCGCCGACGCGGACCTCGGAGAGGCCGGAGCCGTTGTCTGCCGGCTGGCGCGGCGCCGCGGCGGGCGCGGAGGCCGGACGCATCCGGGCTTCGGCGATCATCGGGCGGGTGGCGGCCGTGGGCGACGGCGACGCCGATGTCAGCGGCGGCCAGAATCGATCGAAGAACGACGAGGCGGCGGGTACCGGCACGGGCGCGAACGTTGCCGGTGCCGGTTTCGCCGTCATCGGCCGCGACGCCGAGGCCGGCCACAGGCGCGCCCACCATGACGGCGCCGCCGACGCCGATGCGGTAGCCGGTGCCGGCGTTTCCGCCAGCGGCGGCGTCAAGGTCTGGAACCGATAGGGGCCGTGCACCGCGATGGCGTGCCGAAAATGCTCGCCGATGGCGCGGGTATCGGGCAACACCCGTTCGCCGACCCGCTCGTCGTCCGTCGACGCGGCACACGCCGCGGCAAGCGAGGCGGCGGCGACTACATGGGCCAGTCTTGCGCCTATCACCGTCGGATTCCCGGGGAGCCTCCTCACGTGCCGCTCGATGGTAGCCGGAACCGCATGCCGGTGCCAGTGGGTGGCTACGCCCGGGGCGCCCCGGCAACCGTTCAGAACTTGCGCTTCTTGATCACGTCTTCCTTCATGCGGCTGAGCCGCACGTATTGCGCCAGGATGTGCATCAGCGATTGGTGGGCGTCCTCGACGACGCCGTAGTTGTCGCCCTTGACGTGCAGATTGACGTTCGCGAGCTTTGCCGTTCGCCCACCCTCGAAGCCGGTGAAGGCGATCACTTCGACGCCGTTCTTGTTCGCCCACTCGGCGGCGCGTACCACGTTTTCCGAGTCCCCGGACGCGCTGATGGTCAACAGCACGTCGCCGTTCTCGGCCAACGTCCTCAGCTGGTAGACGAAGACGTCGTCGAAATCGATGTCGTTGGCGATCGCCGTGATCATCTCGATGTTGGTGGCCAGCGACACCACCTTGGGCCGAAGATCGGTGTCGGTCTGGCCGCCCTTCGAGTGGTCGCAGACGAGATGGTTGGAGATCGACGCCGAGCCGCCGTTGCCGCACACGTAAAGCGTGGCGCCGCGCTCGTAGGCGGCGTCGAGCAGCTTCAGAGCCTGCGTCAGCTTCTTGCGGTCGACCGACGCCTGTGCCTTGCCGACCTCGGCGAAATACACGTCCGCGTAATCGGCGACGGAAGAGAATTTCTCGTCCGGGAAGGTCATCGGGCCTCGATCCCTCGTGGTTGCGGGCTGTGGGCGCCTTTCGGTTCCGTCACTTGGCGCGGCCGGCGTCGGTCATCGCCCTCAGCTGCCGGCTGGCGACCGCGATCATCGACAGGTCGTTGACTTGGGTCGCCCACAGCTCCGAAAGCAGCTGCTCGGTCGGCTCGACCGCCGGCCGGTTCTTGTTGACCCAGCCCTCGATCGCCTTCTCGGGCGCCAGCTTGCCGTTGCCGAAATCGAGCACCCGATTGGCCAGCGTCAGCTGATGGCTGTAGATCTCCTCGATCAGCGCCGCGATTGCCAGCTGCTGCCAGTGGCTGTCGGAATCCATGGTCTCGGCGGCGGCGCGCAGTCGGCCGAGGTGGAACCGACTGCCGACGGCGAAGTACATGCGGGCCACGTTCAGGACCTTCATCTTGCGCGCATTGGCGAGTCTCACCACATCGCAGCCGGAATAGAGGTTGACTAGGTTGCAGACCTTGAGCGCCAGCGCCTGCGGAACGCCCGCGTCGACGTAGGGCTTGGCGCGGGTCTTGAGGTCGGTCTGGTAGTGCGCCGGCAGCGCGCCGGTGAGCCCGTCGGCGAGCGCCCTGATGCCGTCCTGGAACTCGCCGACGTGGGCGCCGACGTCGAGGCCGGGCTTGCCGTTGCGCAGGAACCAGAGCGCCACCCATTCGATCAGCTGGTTGGTGTCGAGAATCATCGCCGTCTGGGTCGCTGTCGGCACCTTGTTGTCCAGCGCCTCGATCGCCTCCCACAAATCCTTGAGGCCATAGACCTCGCGGGCGATGGCGTAGGCGCGGACGATCTCGGCCGCCGGCTTGCCGGTCTTCTCCATGAACTCGCTGACGAAGGTGTCGCCAACCCGATTGACCAGCGAGTTTGTCAGCCGCGTGGCGATGATCTCGCGGCGCAGCCGGTGCTGACCGATGTCCTTCCTGTACTTGCCGCGCAACGGCGTCGGGAAGTACTGCAGCAGGTCGACTTCGAGGTACGGGTCGTCCGGAACGTCGGAGGCGAGCATTTCGTCGTAGAGCCAGATTTTCGCATACGACATCAGGATTGCGATTTCCGGCCGCGTCAGACCCTTCTTCGCCAAATGACGCTCGGTCAGCGTTTCGTCGTCGGGCAGGAACTCGACCGCCCGGTTGAGCCGGTCGGCGCGCTCCAGCCGACGCATCAACCGGCTCTGGTTATCGAGCACCTGCACGGCCCGCGCTTCGACCACACTGATGGCCTGCGACTGGCCGTAGTTGCTGTTCAGCACCAGGCCCGCCACCTCGTCGGTCATCGCCGCCAGCAGCTTGTTGCGCTGTTTCGCCGAAAGTCCGCCCTTGGCGACCACCGAATCGATCAGGATCTTGATGTTGACCTCGTGGTCCGAGCAGTTGACGCCGGCGGAGTTGTCGATGGAATCGGTGTTCAGCCGGCCGCCGTTGAGCGCGTATTCGATGCGCCCCAACTGCGTGGCGCCCAAGTTTGCGCCCTCGCCCATCACCTTGGCGCGGATATCGCCGCCGTTGATGCGGATGGCATCGTTGGCGCGGTCGCCGACGTCGGCGTTGGATTCGGTCTCGGCCTTGATGTAGGTGCCGATACCGCCAAACCACAACAGGTCGACCTCGGCCTTGAGCAGCGTCTGCATCAGCTCGTTCGGGGTCACCTTGTCCTTGGCGATGCCGAATCGCTGACGGATTTCCGGTGTCAGCGTCAGCGACTTGGCACTGCGCTCGAAGATGGCGCCGCCCTTCGACATCACGCTCTTATCGTAGTCGGTCCACGATGATCGTGGCAGGTTGAACATCCGCTGACGCTCTTTCAGGCACTTCGCCGGGTCCGGATCCGGGTCGACGAAGATGTGCATGTGGTTGAAGGCGCCGAACAACTTGATGTGCGGGCTCAGCAGCATGCCGTTGCCGAACACGTCGCCCGACATGTCGCCGACGCCGATGACGGTAAAGTCCTGTTTCTGAATGTCCTTGCCGACCTCGCGGAAGTGGCGCTTCACCGATTCCCAGGCGCCGCGGGCGGTGATACCCATTTTCTTGTGGTCATAGCCCTGGCTGCCACCCGACGCGAAGGCGTCGCCGAGCCAGTGGCCATAAGCGAGCGAGACGCCGTTGGCGATGTCCGAGAACGTTGCCGTGCCCTTGTCGGCGGCGACCACCAGATACGGATCGTCGTCGTCGCGGCGCACCACGTTCTTGGGCGGTGTTACCTTGGCGCCCTTGATGTTGTCGGTGATGTCGAGCAGCCCCGAGATCAGGATTTTGTAGCACTCGATGCCTTCCTTCAAAAAAGCATCGCGGTCGCCGGGTGGGGTCGGTTGCTTGAGAACGAAGCCGCCTTTCGAGCCGACCGGTACGATGACCGCGTTCTTCACCTGCTGCGCCTTGACCAGGCCCAGAATCTCGGTGCGGAAGTCCTCGCGCCGGTCCGACCAACGGATTCCGCCGCGGGCGACCAGACCGAAGCGCAGGTGCACGCCCTCCGTGCGCGGACTGTAGACGAAGATCTCGCGCAATGGCCGCGGCAGCGGCAACTCGTCGAGGTTCTTGGAATTCAACTTGAACGACAAGTAGGGTTTCGGTCCGCCGTCGGCGCCCGGCTGGAAGTAGTTGGTGCGCAGCATCGAATCGACGACGTTGACGAAGCGCCTGAGAATTCGGTCCTCGTCGGCGCTGACCACGGCCTCTAGACCGGCGTTGACCTTGGCGCGGATTTCATCGGCCTTCTTGTCGCGGCCCTTTGCGGCCGGATCGAACAGGATCAGGAACAGATCCACGATCTGGCGGGCGATGGAGCCGTTCTTGGCCAGGGTTTGCTCCATGTAGGCCTGCGAGAACGGGATGTTGGCCTGGCGCAGGAACTTGGCTATCGCGCGCACGATCACCACCTCGCGCCAGTTGAGCCCGACACCCGGCACCAGGGCGTTGAAGCCGTCGCTTTCGGTGTCGCCGGCCCAGACGCGGCGGAACGCTTCCTGGAAGTTGTCGCGGATGGCGGCGATGTTGACCGCGCCGCCGCTCCGCGATTCGAGTCCGAAGTCGTGGATCATCACCACTTTGTCGCCTGCCGCCCGGAGGACGACCTTGTAAGGCGATTCGTCGAGCACCTTGAAGCCCATGTGCTCGAACAGCGGTAGCACGTCCGACAGCGACAGCGCCCGGTCCGGATGGTAGACCTTGAAGCGCACCCGGCTTTCCGGCTGCCCGTCGACCCGGTAAAGGTTCATGCCGATGCCGCCCTCGGCGAGCAACTCCTCGATCCGCTCGATATCGTCGAGCGCCGCCTCGCCCGTGTACGCGTCCTGGTAGCCGGGACTGAAGGCGGTACCGTATTGGTGCATCAGATCAAGGCCGCGCGCCTCGCCGTAACGGGCGATCAACGCTTCGCTCAGGATGTCCGACCACGAACGCGACGCTTCGACCAGCTGCGCTTCCAGCTTCTTGGCGTCGTAGACGGGGATTTTTCCCGGCGTGGTGCGCAGAATCAGATGCAGCCGTGCCAGCGCCGAATCGCCGAGCGTGGCGTGATGGGCGGTGGCTTCGCCCTTGAACGCATCCTCGAGGATCTTCTGCATCTTCAGCCTGAGTGCCGTCGTGTAGCGGTCGCGCGGCACGAAGATCAGGCACGACATGAAGCGCTCGAAGTTGTCGCGGCGCACGAACAACGCCACCCGCTGGCGGTCCTGCAGATGCAGGATGCCGAGCGCGGTCTCGAATAGGTAATCATCCGACACTTGAAACAACTCGTCGCGCGGGAAAGTCTCGAGGATGTGCGTCAGCGCCTTGCCGTCGTGGCTGGAGGCCGGGAATCCGGCGCGCGCCACGACGTTCTTCAGTCGCTGGCTCAGCAGCGGAATCTCCCACGGGCTGCGGCTGTAGGCGACAGAGGTGAACAATCCGATGAACAGGTGCTGGCCGACAACCCGACCCGTGGCGTCGAAACGCTTGATGCCGATGGCATCCATGTGCACCGGCCGGTGGATGGCCGAGCGGCGATTGGTCTTGACCACCATCAGCAGCGACGGGGATTCGACGAACGCCTTGACCCGCGCCGACGCGGTATCGAGCTTGCGCATCTCGTCGAAGACGACCACCTTCGGGTCGCGCAGGATGCCGAGTCCGTTCTTGCGATCGATTTTGATCGTGTCGGCGCCGCGACTGTGGACGTATTCGCGGTAACCGAGGAAGGTGAACTGGTTGCCGTGGATCCAGCGCAGGAACTCGCGGACCTCCGCCGTCGTCTCCGGATCGGCGCCGGCCGGTGGGGTCGCTAGTTCCTCGATCACCTGTTCCATGCGGGCGCGCATCGCTTTCCAGTCCTCGACCGCGAGGCGCACCTGGCCGAGCACGCGCTTGATCTCGGTTTGGATTGCCTTCAGCCGTTTTTCCGACTGCTGGGTAATCTGAATGTGCATGAACGATTCGGCGATTGCCCCATCGGCCGCCTTGGCGCCGTCGACGATGTCGAGGAACTTGCCGTCACGGTCGCGCGCTACGCTGATGATCGGATGGATCACCAGGTGCACCGTCAGATTCTGGCGATTGAGTTCGGCGGTCACCGAATCGACCAGGAACGGCATGTCGTCGTTGACGATCTCGATGATCGTGTGGCCAGAGCGCCAGCCGTCCTTCTTGGCGTCGGGATTGAAGGCACGCACCAGGGCATGACCGGGCGGACGCTGTCCGCCGAATGCGAAATGTCCGTGCGCGATGCCGTAGAGCGCGTCGGCGCCTGTCTGCTTCAGATCCTGCGACGGTACGTTGTGGAAATAGGCGTTGAGGAAGCGCTGGAAACGATCGTGGTCGCCTTTCGCTAGCTTACTGCGGCTGACCGTCTCTGCTCTCTTGATGATGTCGGCTTCCTGCCGTTCGACTTCTCCCGGCATGTCCTCCCTCCTCCCAGACGGATAGTTCAGTTTGAACTTAAAAAATTATACTTTTATTCTGTTTTTACAATGGTTTCGTGAAAACCTCCGGGGGCGACCGCCAGACCGCGGTTGAGGACCCGCCGGAGCACCGGCCGCGGCGGGCCCGGGCTGGCTGCGGGGGGCGCGTGGGCAAAGGCCAAGGAAGGCGCTAGACTTAAGGCCGTCCCCGGGAGGTTCCCATGGCGGACGCGAACAGCGCGCCGACGGCCAATAAAGTGATGGAAACGGTGCAGGGCAACTGGCTTTTCGAGCGCCTGCCGGCGTGGGTTGTCGACACGCTCACGGCCGAGCAGAAGGAGGCAATTCACAGGGTCATCGAGGACCCGTCGTGGAAACGCCCGCCGGTCAACATCCGCTTCACCGTGCCGATCATCCACAAGCAATTCTATGTCACCGTCGTCAGCGGCGAGGAAAAGCGGAGCACGGAGCGTCGCCGCCGCGACCGTCATTCGTATCCGCTGCGCACCGCCGCCAACGTGTTCTTCTTCGTCGGCATCGCCACCGTGTTCTACATGGCGGCGGTGGTGGTGCTAGCGGTGCAAAGCGCCATCATCGAGTTCTAGTGTCGCCCTTGCAGAGTCACAGATAGGACTTCAGCCAGCCGAGTCCCTCTGCGGTGGTCTTGAGCGGCTTGTACTCGCAGCCGATCCAGCCCTTGTAGCCGATGCGATCGATGTGCCCGAACAGGAACCGATAATTGATCTCGCCGGTGCCCGGCTCGTGGCGTCCCGGATTGTCGGCGAGCTGCATGTGGCGGATTCGATCGAGTTTCTCCTCGATGGTGCGGGCGAGGTCGCCCTCCATGATCTGCATATGATAGATGTCGTACTGCAGGAACAGGTTGTCGGAGCCGGTGTCCTCGATGATATCCAGCGCCTGTTTCGTGCGGCGCAGGAAGAAACGCGGGATGTCGTGGGTGTTGATCGGTTCGATCAAGAGAGCGATGCCGGCTTCCTTCAGCTTTTTCGCTGCGAATTTCAGATTGCCGACGAAGGTGTCGCGGATGGCTTCCGTCGGCACGCCCCTGGGCGCGACGCCAGCCAGGCAGTTGAGTTGCTTGCAGCCCAGCGCGGTCGCGTATTCGATCGCCTTGCCGACGCCGTCGCGGAACTCGGCCGTCCGGTCGGGATGGCAGGCGATGCCGCGCTCGCCGGCCTGCCAGTCGCCGGCTGGTAGGTTGTGCAGCACCTGCTTGAGCTTGTTTTTCTTCAGACGCTCGACGAGTTCGTTCTTGTCGAATTCGTAAGGAAACAAGTATTCGACGCCCTTGAAGCCTGCCCTGGCGGCGGCCTCGAAGCGGTCGAGGAACGCGACCTCGTTGAACATCATGGTCAGGTTGGCGGCGAATTTCGGCATGGTGACCTCCCTCCCCTTCGGCGCTTCTCATTGGGCCTTTCCGGGGCTCCCAATGACGATAACCTTAACTATATCCCGTGTAATGGCAACGTCGGCCTTCGCCGATCGGAAGACTCGGCGGCGTCGTTCTCAACCATCCCTAGCGGTCGAGGCGGAAGATGCGAACGGCGTTGGTCTCGGCCAGCCGTTTCGCGGTTTCCGGCTTAAGTGTGTTGAGAAGCTTGCGGAAGCGTTTGATCCGCAGGCTGTAGGTCCTGTCGTTCATGACGGGCGCGTGGGCGATATCCGTACCGATCATGAAACGCTCGGAGAAGTCCTCGTAAACAGCCTGCATCTCGGGAAAGAATCGGCCGTTCTCCTCCATCAGCGCGGTGTATGCTTCCGAGCGCGGCCAACCGGTGCCATAGCCGTGTCCCCGCGGCGCGAAGTTCACCATGCCACCCAGGTCGCACATGAGGTTGGGGTGCCTGGTCAGCATGTCGCGGATGACCCGCGCATGGCTTCGGCCGCAATTGTGGGCCCAGACGTAGACGACCTTCGGGTTGTCGGCGATCAGCCGGCTGAAATTGGCAACCAGGTCCGGGGCGCCCTCCATGTGGATGACGAGCGGCACGTCAAACTTGGCGGCCAAGCCACTCAATTCCCTCATGAACGCCGAATAGATAGGCTGGTTGAGTTCGGCGTGAGGGCCGCTGGAATAGGCGAAGTGGCGGACGATCACCTCGCCGATGCCGTGGAACTTGCCGCTAGCTAATTTCTTTTCCGTGCTTTCCAAGAGTTCCTTCACCGCATAGTCCGGCTCGTGCCATTTCTCGGGTCCGGTCAATAGCGGATGTTGCATACCAACCAAGGCAAAGAAGCGGCCGGGGTGCTTGGCGGCGAGCGTGAGTGCCATGTCATCGTCCCCCGGCTGGTCCTGGCCCATGGGCACCCCGGGGTAATAGCGGGCCATCAGCGTCATCGCGCGAACGCCATTCGCCTTGGTGACGCGGTCCATGATGTCGGTGTCGAAAGAGCCGCCGATGTGGCCGTGGGCGTCGATGATCGGCCCGTCATAGTCCTGGGCCGCCGCGCCGATGCCCACCGGCGACGTCAAGCCGGCGAGAAATATTGCAGCGACGAGATTCCGGCCACGCCAAATGACCGCGGAGGCATTCAATCCACGACGGCTCATCGATGGTTTGGTCATTGGAATAATGGAGCGGGCGAAGGGATTCGAACCCTCGACATCAACCTTGGCAAGGTTGCGCTCTACCCCTGAGCTACGCCCGCATCCGCCCCCGTTTGGGAGCGCCGATCATAGCTTCTAACGGTCGCATTTCAAGGCCGCTTTTGGCCGGTTCCGGCGCCCGGATACGGCTCCGAGGCTTGCGCCGGTGGCCCGGACAGGCCATGTATGGGAGGACCAAAAACCCGAACCGCAACTGCCCGAGCGAAAGACCGTACCATGCAATTCACCCTCGACCCGGACGGCTCATTGAAGCCCGAAGACCAGTCCAAGAGCACCGGCCAAGCGACCGCCCCGAGCGCGGCCCCGGGTACGGCCGAAGGCACAGCCAGGGCCTCCACCGGCGCCGGTTCGGGTGCCGGCGGGCGCGTAGCGCCCAGGGATGTGATCAAGGATTCGAGCACCACCAACTTCATGGCCGACGTCATCGAGGCCTCGATGCAGGCACCCGTGATCGTCGACTTCTGGGCGCCGTGGTGCGGGCCGTGCAAGCAGCTCGGCCCGGTGCTCGAGAAGCTGGTGCGCGAGGCCGCCGGCATGGTGCGGTTGGTCAAGATCAACGTCGACGAGAATCAAGAGCTGGCGGCGCAGATGCGCATCCAGTCGATTCCCGCCGTCTATGCGTTCAAGAACGGCCAGCCGGTCGACGGCTTCATGGGCGCGCTGCCGGAAACCCAACTCAAGTCGTTCATCCAGCGGCTGACCGGCGGCGCCAAGACGCCGATCGAGGTCGCGCTGGTCGAGGCCAAGGCGGCGCTCGAGGCCGGCGACGTCGCCACCGCGCAGGCGATCTACGCCAAGGTGCAGACCCGTGACCCGGCCAACGGCGAGGCTATCGCCGGCCTGGTGCGCGCGGCGCTGGCGCTCGGCGAGCACGCCCGCGCGAGAGAGATCATCTCGGCTCTTCCCGCCGAGGTGCTGCAGAAATCCGAGGTCGCCGCCGCCGTTTCGGCAGTCGAATTGGCGGAAGCAGGTGAGCAAACCGGCGACACCGACGCGATCAGGGAGAAGCTGGCGACCGATCCGAACGATCATCAAGCGCGCTTCGACTTGGCGATGGCCGAGTACGGACGCGGGCACAGCGAGGCCGCCATCGACGAACTCCTCGAACTGTTCCGCCGCAAGCGCGCGTGGAACGATGAGGCGGCGAGGAAGCAACTGGTCAAGATTTTCGAGGCCCTGGGCCCGACGCATCCATTGACGGTCTCCGGCCGGCGGCGCCTGTCGTCGCTGCTGTTCTCCTGACCGGCAGGCGGCCATGACCGGCAGCACCTATCCACGGAGCATCGCGGAGCTGCCCGATGCGCTGCCGATCTTCCCCTTGGCCTCGGTGCTGCTGCTGCCGGGCGGAAGGCTGCCGCTCAATATCTTCGAGCCGCGCTATCGCAATATGACCGCCGATGCCCTCGGCGGCAACCGGCTGATCGGCATCGTGCAGCCGAAGTGGCCGGAGGCGGCGTCGCTGGCTGGCTCAGTCGGCGACCGCGAAGAGGTGTTCGAGACCGGATGCGCCGGACGCATCACCGAGTTTTCCGAGACCGACGACGGCCGGTTCCTGATCGCGCTTTCCGGGGTCTGCCGGTTCCGCATCGCGGCCGAGTTGCCGATGGTCAAGGGCTATCGTCGGGTTAGGCCGGACTGGTCGCCGTATGCCGGAGATATCGAGAACGCCTTCGGCGAGGTCGCCGGCAAGGAGCGACTGTTGAAGGCGCTTGTCGACTACGCCACCAACAAGGGACTCGAGGGCGACTGGGCCTCGGTCAAGGGAATGCCGGGCGAGGTGCTGGTGACCTCGCTCGCCATGATGGTGCCGCTCGTCGCCCAGGAGAAACAGGCGCTTCTGGAGGCCCGCGACTCCGACGAGCGCGCCCGCATGCTGACGCAGTTGATGGAAATGGCGATCCACGAGCGCAGCGCCGCCGGCGACCGCGCCCCGCCGGCGCTGCGGCACTGATTTCGGCGCCGCCGGTCGCACAAGCGGAGAACCGAAAGGACTCCTTGAGATCCTGGTCTGCCCGTTGACCAAGGGGCCGTTGCGTTACGACGCCGACGCCGACGAGCTGATCAGCGAAAAGGCCAAGCTGGCGTTCCCGATCCGCGACGGCATCCCGATCATGCTCGTCGACGAGGCGCGGCCACTCGACGGCGGCAAGCCGGGCGGGCGGTGAGCGCGGCGGCGGAGATAGACCGGCGATGAGCGAGAACCGGGGCAGCCGTCACAAGCCGGTGGAAATCCGGCTGAAACGTGCCGAGAAGGCTCTGGAGATTGAATTCGACGACGGCAAGACCTTCCGCCTGCCAGCCGAGCTGCTGCGCGTCGAGAGCCCATCGGCTGAGGTGCAGGGACACGGGCCCGGTCAGCGAACGCTGGTCGCCGGGCGCCGTCATGTCGGCATCATGGCGGTCGAGCCGATCGGCAATTACGCTATTCGCATCAAGTTCGACGACCTGCACGACACCGGCATCTTCTCCTGGGATACGCTCTACGATTACGGCGAGCGCCAGGACGAGCTGTGGCGGAATTACCTTGAGGCGCTGAAGACGCGTGGTCTCAGCCGTGATCCATAAGCCCTGCAAGTAGTTCCGGCGGCAGATTCGCGTGTTGATTCAACTGGCTGCGATAACGCATTGAGGAATGGGAATTTTTTTCGGCCGCACCCGGCCCGATCGTCGTTCGCGCGCGACCATCGGAGGCCCGCCGCCGCATTCAAGTATCGATTCAAGAACCGCCCGCAACCGTTTGATCCCAGATTCTTTTTCTAGAGGGGCTGGTCGCGCATTAGGCGCGGCAGGGCGCCTGCCAGCCCCATGGCGTTGCGCATGAACAGCCGCTTCACGGGCGGCAGCTTGTTGACTGCGGCGAGGCCCAGGTCGCGGGCCAGCCTGAGCGGGCGGACGCGGTTCGAGAACAGCCGGTTGAGCCCGTCGGTCGCCGCCATCATCAGGCCGTTGTCGAAGCGGCGCCAACGCTGATAGCGCTCGAGCACCGCCGACGAGCCGATGTCGAGGCCGAGACGGCGGCCGTCGAGGATGACTTCCGCCAGCGCCGCCACGTCGCGGAGTCCCATGTTGAGTCCCTGGCCGGCGATCGGGTGCATGGCGTGCGCCGCGTCGCCGACCAGCGCCAAGCGGCGGGCCAGCACCGTCTCGGCGAATTGCAGCGACAGCGGGTGACTCCAGCGCGGACCGATCACCTCGATTTCGCCTAAGAAGTCGCCGACCCGCTGTTTGAGCTCGGCCAGAAATTCGCGGTCGTCGAGGGCCATTATCGCCGGCGCCAGCTCGGCCTTCTCGGTCCACACGATCGACGAGCAGTGGCCCGGCCGGCGGCGCTCGCCGATCAGCGGCAGGATGGCGAATGGCCCGGCCGGCAGGAAATGCTCGTGGGCGACGAAGTCGTGATGACGCTGATGACGGATCGAGCACACGATGCCCGCTTGGTCGTAGGACCAGCGGGTGACTCGGATGCCGGCGGCGTCGCGGCTCGGCGAGTTGCGGCCCTCGGCGGCGACGGCGAGCGGCGCCCGCATCCGGCGTCCGTCGGCGAGGACCGCATCGACGCAACCAGCGCCGCGCTGCAATGACGCGATCACCACCGGCGCGCGGACTGTGACGTTTTCGAGCTCGCGCACCCGGCGATGGAGCGCCTTGCGCAGGTTGCGGTTCTCGACCATGAAGCCGAACGGCTGGTCGCCGGCCTCGCGGTGATCGTAGTGAAGGAACAATGGCGATGTTCCCTCGGAGACGCGGATGTCCATGATCGGCGCCGCATCATCGGCGAGCAGCGCCCAGATGCCGAGCCGGTCGAGTACCCGCTGCGTGCCGAGCGCGATCGCCGACGCCCGGCCGTCGAAGGCAGCGTCGAGACCGGCCAGCGGGTCCTGGGTGTCGACGACGGCGACGGCGAGCCCGGCCTGGCCGAGGGCGATGGCGAGCGTCGCGCCGACCAGGCCGCCGCCGGCGATTACCGCCTCGACGGCAAGCGGCGATGGCGCGGATTTGCCGAGCCGGGATCGCGGCGGCCGGGATTTCGCATGCCGAGGGCGGGCTGTGGAACGGATCATCGTCCTTAATGTCCGGGTTTGCCGCCGCTTGTCCAGGGGTGCGTCGCGGCGGCCTTTGCCGCCGCTTCCGGGGCAGCTGCTT
>JACPJY010000401.1 GCA_016187325.1 Rhodospirillales bacterium
ACCGACATCGTGCCCGTCATGATCACCGCCGTGATCATCGCCGTCGTCATCATGATGGTCGCCTCGGGCCCGATCAGCGACTTCATCCACAGGCACCCGACCACCAAGATGCTGGCCTTGAGCTTCCTGCTGCTGGTCGGCGTGGCGTTGATCGCCGACGGGCTGCACTTCCGCATCCCGCGGGCCTATCTCTACTTCGCGATCGCGTTCTCGGCCGCCGTCGAGGCCCTCAATCTGACCGCCGGCCGTCGCCGGCGCCGTCGCGCCTGAAGCCGGGCGCCGCCGGTTAGGTCGTGGACTCATTACCTAGGGCCTCCGTCATTCCGGACGTTAGGCGAGCCCGAAAACCGCAGGGTTTCGGTTTGTGAGCCTTACGATCCGGAATCCAGGGCGGCATGGCGCTGGCTGGGCTTAGATGGATTCCGGATCACTGACCTTCCTTGCCAAATCAAAGATTTGGAGGAAGGTCGTGTCCGGAATGACGCGATTATGGGTACAGAACCTAGCGCGGGTTTTATCTACTAGTAGATAAATTGCCGCAATTCTCGCATCATGGCGGGGCGTCGGTTGCGATCGGCGGGAAATAGGCGGAATGGATATATCTTGACAGTAATCGGCCGTTTACCACAACATATTGGCACCCGCGTCGCTGTGTTTTAACTATTTCCTCGAATGGCCGCCGACGTCGGCGACCCGTTTCGCGGAAGGAGGGAACATGGCGTTCTTCGATACAGCGAAAGCTTGGCTTCGCCAGTTGACCGAGGTCGGATTGTTGTTGGTTGCCCTCGGGATCGTTCTGCAATTGCTGTTCGGCAAGGCGGTGGCGTTCCTGACCGGCGACATCGTCAATAACCTGATCGTGCTGATCAAGGCGCTCGGCGACCAAGGCGTCGTCGGCCTGATCGCGTTGGCAATCATCCTGTGGCTGTTCGCCAAGCGCTCGCCAGGCTGAGGCGAAGCCGAAGCGATCCCGGGAGGATGAGCCGGCACGAAAAATAGGCCGGACGCTTGTGAATCCGGCCGCCCCCGGGCGTTGGCCCGCGGGCGGCCGTCGTCCTGTGCGTGGACTCGATTTCCGAACGTGATCGTCATTCCGGACGTTAGGCGAGCCCGAAAACCGCAGGTTTTCGATTGGCGAGCCTTACGATCCGGAATCCAGGGCGGCATGGCGCTGGCTGGGCTAGATGGATTCCGGATCACTGACCTTACCTTGCCAAATCCCGTCCCTGCCAGGGCGCGGCCGGGATTTGGAGGAAGGTCGTGTCTGGAATGACGTGGATTTATAGCCGAGGAACCTAAACGTCGATGGCGTCGACGAACTGGGCGTGCTCCTGGATGTACTGGAAGCGCAGCTCGGGCCGCTTGCCCATCAGCTTCTCGACCAACTTTTCGGTCGATTTGAACTCCACCGGTTTCTTCTTCTTGTCGGGAATCACCACCCGCAGCAACGTGCGCGTCGCCGGGTTCATGGTGGTTTCCTTCAATTGCGCCGGCGGCATCTCGCCCAAGCCCTTGAAGCGGCTGATCTCGACCTTGGCGGCGCCCTTGAACTCGCTTTTCAGTAGCTTGTCCTTGTGGGCGTCGTCGCGGGCGTAGGTCGTCCTGGCCCCTTGGCTGAGCCGGTAGAGCGGCGGCATTGCAAGATAAAGATGTTTCGTTTCAATTAATTGTCGCATTTCCTTAAAGAAGAACGTCATCAGCAGCGAGGCGATATGGGCGCCATCCACGTCGGCGTCGGTCATGATGATCACCTTCTCGTAACGCAGGTCGTCCTCCATGAACGCGTCGCCGGTGCCGCAGCCGAGGGCCTCGATCAGGTCCTTCAGCTCCTGGTTGGCATTGAGCTTGGCGGCGGTGGCGCTGGCGGCGTTGAGGATTTTGCCGCGCAACGGCAGCACCGCTTGGGTCTCGCGGTTGCGGCCCTGCTTGGCGGAACCACCGGCGGAATCGCCCTCGACCAGGAACAACTCGGTGCCGTCGGCGCGGCCGCGGGTGCAGTCGGCGAGCTTGCCCGGCAGCCGCAGCTTCCTGGTCGCCGATTGCCGCTTCAGATCCTTGTCCTGGCGACGCTTGAGTCGTATCTCGGCCCGCTCGATGGCGTACTCAAGCACGGTCTTGGCGGTCTCCGGCGCCGCCGACAGCCAGTGCTCGAAGTGGTCGCGCAAGCTGGTCTCGACCAGCTTCTGGGCCTCCGGGTTGGACAGCCGTTCCTTGGTCTGGCCCTGGAACTGCGGGTTGTTGATGAACAGCGACAGCATCACCGAGGCGTCGCCGATCACGTCCTCGGGCGTTATCTTGGCGGCGCCCTTGGCGCCGACCAGCTCGCCGTGGCTACGGAGCCCCTTGGAAACCGCCGAGCGCAGGCCGAGCTCATGGGTGCCGCCCTGCGGCGTCGGGATGGTGTTGCAGTAGGAGCTGAGGAATCCTTCCTCATCGAGCGGCCAGGCGATCGCCCATTCCAGCTTGCCGCCGCCGCCGTTGAGGTCGGCGCGGCCGGAGAACGGCTCGGCGGTCAGCGTCTTGCGCCCCGCGAGCGTAGAGGCCAGGAAGTCCTTGAGCCCGCCGGGGAAATGCAGCGTCGCCTTGGCCGGGGTGTCGTCCTTGGCCTTGAGCAACTTGGGGTCGCACGACCAGCGGATTTCCACGCCCTTGAACAGATAGGCCTTGGAGCGCGCCATGCGGTAAAGGGTCGCCGGCCGGAACCGCGCCTCGGTTCCGAACACCTTCGGGTCCGGGTGGAAGGCGACGGTGGTGCCGCGGCGGTTGTTGACGGCGCCCATGTTCTTCAGCGGCGCCTTCGGCTCGCCGCGCGCGTAAGCCTGCCGCCACAGCGTCTTCTCGCGCGCCACCTCGACCGTGAGGCGGTCGGAGAGGGCGTTGACGACGCTTAAGCCGACGCCGTGCAGCCCGCCCGCCGTCTCATAGACCTTGTCGGAAAACTTGCCGCCGGAATGCAGGGTCGTCAGGATCACCTCGAGCGCCGGTTTCTTCTTGAACTTCGGGTGCGGGTCGACCGGGATGCCGCGGCCGTTGTCGGTGACGGTGACGGTGTCGTCGGCGGCGAGGTGGACGTCGATGCGGCTGGCGTGGCCGGCCACCGCCTCGTCCATGGCGTTGTCGAGGACCTCGGCCGCCAGGTGGTGCATGGCCGGCTCGTCGGTGCCGCCGATGTACATGCCGGGCCGGCGGCGCACCGGCTCCAAGCCCTCCAGCACCTCGATGTCCTTGGCCGAATAGGCGTCGCCCTTGAGCTTGAGCGCGGCTTTCGCCGCCCCCGGCGCCGCCTTGCGACCGTTGCCGCGCGCCGGTTTCGGCTTGGTCCCGGACTGGCGCGCCGGCTTTTTGGCGCGCGACTTCGCCTTGGCGCCGGCCTTGGCCCGCGCGCCGCCGCCGGCCCTGCCGGCGGCCATCTGGATGCCCGCCCGCTCGAAAAGATCGCCTGTCATGGTCGTCATGGTCGGGGTAAAAAATCGCCCAAGGTGATGTCGCGCGATGCCGTCGCGGGCGCCGTCCTAATAAAGCCCGCCGCCCGGCGACAAGCATGATACTGTAGTGGTTAACAAAATTCTTACAAGATGTAGTAGGTCTGGAGGATATCGAGATGCCCAGGAAATCCGCCGCCACGGCCAAGCCGAGGGCGGCCGAACCGGCGGCCGGCGAACCGAAGGGCGAGCTGGCGATCCGCACCCTCGCCATGCCGGCCGACACCAACCAGCACGGCGACATCTTCGGCGGCTGGGTGATGTCGCAGATGGATATCGCCGGCGGCATCACCGCCGGCGCCCGCGCCAAGGGCCGGGTGGCGACGGTGGCGGTAACCGGCTTCACCTTCCACCGGCCGGTGCTGGTCGGCGACGTGGTGTGCTGCTACGCCGACATCACCCGCGTCGGCACCACCTCGATCACCGTTCACGTCGAGGCGTGGGTGGCGCGGCGGCGGGAATCGCAGGCGCGGTTCAAGGTCACGGAAGGGGTGTTCACGTTCGTCGCCCTCGACGACAAGGGCAACAAGCGCAAGGTGCCGCCGGCATGAGATCGCGTTCGTCCGCCCGCGCCGCGGCGTCGCTGCTGGCTGCGTTGCTGGCGCCGGTGGCCGCGGCCGCCGACGACGCCAAGGTACTCGACGTCAAAGTCGCCGCCGAGGCCGGCGGCAGCTATCGCTTCGAGGTCACCGTCGCCCACGCCGACCAGGGCTGGAAGCACTATGCCGACAAGTTTGAGGTGCTGACCCCCGACGGCGCCGTGCTCGGCACCCGGGTGCTGCTGCATCCGCATGAAGACGAGCAGCCGTTCACCCGCGATCTTGGGGGCGTCAAGGTGCCACCCGGCGTCACCCAGATCACCGTTCGCGCCTGGGACAACGTCCACAAGGCGGGTAAGCGTACCGTCACCGTCACCCTGCCGCCGCGCCGCTGACGCCGAGCCCGCCGGCTTGCGTCGCTGCAGCGACCGGGGTATTCCCTGGTCGGTAAAGGCGGAAATCGTCGCAGGGGAGGACCACCATGCACTACAAGCCGCTTGGCCGCACCGGCGTGTGGGTTTCCGAGCTGTGCTTCGGCACCATGTCGTTCGGAGGCGAGGCCGACGAGCAGGGCTCGGCCGCCCTATACAAGCGCTGCCGCGACCTCGGCATCAACTTCTTCGATTGCGCCGACGCCTACTCGAAGGGCCGCGCCGAGGAGATTCTCGGCAAACTGATCAAGGGCACGCGCGACGAGCTGGTGATCACGTCGAAGTGCTTCAACCAGATGGGCAACGACGTCAATTCCGCCGGCGGCAGCCGCCGCTGGGTCAGCCGCGCCGTCGAGGCCAGCCTGAAGCGGCTCGGCACCGACCGCCTGGACGTGCTGTTCATGCACCGCTGGGAGCCCTTAGCGCCGCTCGAGGAAGTGCTGCGCGGGCTCGAAGACCTGGTGCGCGCCGGCAAGGTGCTGTATTTGGGCGCCAGCAACTACGCCGCCTGGCAGATCGCCAAAGGGCTCGGCATCTGCGAGCGCCGCGGCTGGTCCCGCTTCGACGTCATCCAGCCGATGTACAACCTGGTCAAGCGCCAGGTCGAGGTCGAGATCCTGCCGCTGGCCGAGGCCGAAGGGCTGGGCGTCATCACCTACAGCCCGCTCGGCGGCGGCCTGCTCACCGGCAAGTACGGGCCGGGGAAGCGGCCCAACGTCGGCCGCGTCGTCGAACGGCAGGAATACCAACTGCGCTACGGCGAAGACTGGATGATCGAGACTGTCGGTGCCTTCACCGCGTTTGCGGCCAAGATGAAGGTTCACCCGGTGAGTCTGGCGGTGGCCTGGGTCAAGGCGCATCCGGCGGTCACCGCGCCGAT
>JACPJY010000365.1 GCA_016187325.1 Rhodospirillales bacterium
GACCGTGCGCTTCAACAGCGCCGAGATCTCGGAGACGGTCAGGATCGGCAGGTTGCCGTCGGGGCCGCGAGGGTCGCCCGGCGCGCTTGCGAGGGTGGACGGTTTCTTGCTCATGATGCCGGTATGTATGATAGAAAACGGATCATAAAAAAGCACGGCAAACGACGGCAACGGGAGGCACTTAGTCCGTGAAGGTTTTGGTGGTCGGATCGGGGGGCCGCGAGCACGCGCTGTGCTGGGCGATCGCCAAGTCGCCGCATTGCGGCGAGCTTTATTGCGCCCCCGGCAACGCCGGCATCGACCGCGTCGCGGTCTCGGTTCCCATCGCCGCCGCCGATATCAACGGCATCGTCTCGTTCGCCGATGACAACGATATCGATTTCGTCGTCGTCGGTCCGGAAGGCCCGCTGGTGCTCGGCCTGGTCGACCGGCTGGAGGCCGCTGGCGTCAAGGCATTCGGCCCGACGGCGAAGGCTTCGCGCCTGGAAGGCTCGAAGGGCTACACCAAGGACCTGTGCGCCAAATACCAGATCCCGACGGCCGAATACGCCCGCTTCGACGAGCCCGACGCCGCCAAGGACTACATCCGCGTCAAGGGCGCGCCGATCGTCGTCAAGGCGGACGGCCTGGCGGCAGGCAAAGGCGTAATACTCTGCCGCAACGAGAACGAGGCCTATGCCGCCATCGACCACATCATGATCGAGGATGCTTTCAAGGGCGCCGGCGCCGAGGTGGTGATCGAGGAGATGCTGGCGGGCGAGGAGGCGAGCTTCTTTGCCCTCGTCGACGGCAGCCGCGCCCTGCCGCTGGTCGCCGCCCAGGATCACAAAGCCGCCTTCGACGGCGACCAGGGCCCCAACACCGGCGGCATGGGGGCGTATACCCCGGCCCCGATCGTCACCGACGCGATGGCGAAGCGCGTCATGGACGAGATCATCAAGCCTACCATCCGCGGCACCGCCGAGCAGGGTTTCCCCTACAAGGGCGTGCTCTACGCCGGGCTGATGATCACCGACGATGGCCCGAAGCTGATCGAATACAACGCCCGCTTCGGCGACCCGGAATGCCAGCCGATGATGATGCGGCTCGATTCCGACCTGCTGCCGGCCCTCGTCGCCGCGGCCGATGGCAAGCTCGACGGCGTCACCCTGAAATGGCGCAAGGAGGCCGCGCTGACGGTGGTGATGGCGGCCAACGGCTATCCGGGCCATTACGAGAAAGGCTCCGAGATCAAGGGTCTGGACAAGGCCAGCGCGCTCGAGGACGTGGTCGTCTTCCACGCCGGCACCAAGGACGACGGCGGGCGCATCGTCGCCAACGGCGGCCGGGTGCTCAACGTCACCGCGCTGGGGGCGACTATCAAGGCGGCCCGGAAGCGCGCCTACGAGGCGGTCGACCTGATCGACTGGCCCGAGGGCTTCTGCCGCCGCGACATCGGCTGGCGGGCGATCAGCCGCTAGGCCTTTTACCGTCTGTTGCCGCCGCTTATATAATCCGACAACCGCCAACGACACCTTGGGAGGACGACCATGGACCAGAGGACGCGCACGGAACTGGAGGCCGCCGCCTTCCGCGGCCTGGTCGAGCATTTGCGGAAGCGCACCGACATCCAGAACATCGATCTGATGAACCTCGCCGGGTTCTGCCGCAACTGCCTCTCCAAGTGGTACCGGGCGGCCGCCGAGGACAAGGGCGTCGCGATGAGCGACGCCGAGGCCCGCGAGATCATCTACGGCATGCCGTTCGACGAATGGAAGGCCAAGTACCAGAAGGAAGCCTCCGAGGCGCAAAAACGCACGTTCGAGAAGACCAAGCCGCTGCACGCCGCCATCAGCGGCCACAACAAGTAGCCGCCGGCACCGCCCCGCCCGCTTGATGTCCGAAAGCCCGCCCGCCCGACCAGACGGCGCCGACCAGCGGCCCGAGCTGTGGCCCGGCTCGGGCTTCCGACTCCTGAAGCGCGACGGTCAGGGCCGGCTCGCAGTCACCGACGATTTCCTGCGCGCCTATCTGGGCCGGCCGGATTTGGCGCCGGTGGCGGGATCCTGCGACGCCGAGCGCGCCTTGCACGCGCGGCTCCTGGAAGACCCGCGGGTCAAGGTCGCCAAACGCGAGATCGCGGCGTTCACCGATGCCGACGCCCGCGAGAATTATCGCGTGATGCTCGACTTCCGCGACCAGCTGGTCGAAGCCGGCACCGTCGAGGCCTGCTACGCCGGGCTGTTCCGCGAGGGCGACGTGCAGGTACCGGCGTTGTTTCTCGACCAGATGGCGCACGTCATCGTCCGCAACATCCTGGAGGGCGCCGCCGACCCGTTCCAGGCGCGCGCCGGCGAGCTGCTGTTCCGCGAACAGATCGCCACCCTCGAGCAGGGCGCGATCCTGCTCGGCGACGCCGAGACCGTCGGCATGCTCGCCGCCACCGCCGGCTTCGGCCAACTCGGCAAGCTGGTGGTCGAGAGCGGCGTCAAGGCCAGGCGCATCGAGCTCGACGTGCTGCAGCCCGACACCGCCCAAGTCTACTGGGCCCGCAACGAGCGCTTCGATACCGTGCTCGACATGTCGTTCACGCGGCCCGGCCTGGACGCGCTGTGCCGGGTGCTCGAGGCGTGGGTGCGACATTTCCTCGGCACCGCGGTCACGATCCAGCCGGTACAGAAGATCACCGACGAGCGCTGGGTGTGGCACGTCGGCCTCGACAGGGAGGCGACGGCGCTCCTCAACGATCTCTACAACCAGGCCGAGGTGTCCGAAGAACGGATGGCGCGGCTCTTGAGCCTGTTCCGCCTCGACTTCGAGGACGTCGATACCATGCGCGCCGACTTGAAGGGCCGGCCGGTCTATCTCGGGCTCGCCATGACGGCGGAGAAGAAGGTGCGC
>JACPJY010000366.1 GCA_016187325.1 Rhodospirillales bacterium
GCTGGCGCACCGCGGCTGGCTGAACCTGAACCTGCCGGTGTCGATCTCCAGGCCGGGCAAGCTGTGGATCGCGCTGCGCTACGGGTTCTTCCCCTGATGCGCCACGCCCACATCATCGGTGCCGGCGTCGCCGGTCTGTCGACGGCGGTGCATCTGCTGAACCGAGGATGGAACGTCACGCTGCATGAATCCGCCGGCCACGCCGGCGGCCGCTGCCGGTCGTTCGTGGACGCCACGCTCGGCTGCCGCATCGACAACGGCAACCACCTGCTGCTCAGCGGCAACGGGGCGGCGCTCGAATATTTGTCGCTGATCGACGCCGCAGACGGCCTCACCGGTCCCGACAAGGCGGCATTCCCGTTCCTCGATCTCAAGACCGGCCGGCGCTGGACGGTCGAGATGGGGGCCGGCCGGCTGCCGTGGTGGATCTTTTCCGAGGCGCGGCGCGTGCCGGGCAGCCGTCCCGCCGACTACGTGCGGGCGTTGCGGCTGGCGTGGGCCGGCGAGCGGGCGACGGTCGCCGAGTGCCTGGGCGCCGACAACCCGCTATTCAAGCGGTTCTGGGAGCCGCTGGCGGTGGCGGTGCTCAACACCGCTGCCGACGAGGGCGCGGCGTCGCTGCTGTGGCCGGTGATCCGCGAAACCTTCGGCCGCGGCGAGGCCGCCTGCCGGCCGATGATCGCCCGCGTCGGACTCAGCGAGAGCTTCGTCGACCCGGCGCTACGGTTCCTGGCCGGCCGGCGCGCCGGCTTCTTCGCCAACCACCGCCTGCGGGCACTCAGCCTGAAAGGCGACCGGGTGGCGGCGCTGACGTTCGAGGGCGGCGACGAAGCGGTTGCCGCCGGCGATGCGGTGGTGCTGGCGGTACCGCCCAGGAACGCCGCCGAGCTGGTGCCGGGCCTGATTGTTCCCGACCTGAGCCGCGCCATCGTCAACGGCCATTTCCGGCTGCCCGCGGCGAGCGGCGATTTCTCGTTCCTGGGGCTGGTCGGCGGCGTCGCCCAGTGGCTGTTCGTGCGTGGCGCCGTCGCCTCGGTGACGGTCAGCGCCGCCGACACGCTGGCCGAAAACGACGCGGCCGCCATTGCCGGGCGATTGTGGGACGAGGTGTGCCGGGCGCTGGCCCTGGGCGAAGCACCTTTGCCGGCGTACCGCATCGTCAAGGAAAAGCGCGCCACCTTCGCCCAGACCCCGGACCAGGTGCGGCGGCGACCGCCGGCCCGGACGCCGTGGAAAAACCTGTTCCTGGCCGGCGATTGGACCCAAACCGGCCTTCCGGCGACCATCGAGGGCGCCATCCGTTCCGGCCGCAAAGCCGCCGAAACCGTGATTTGGTCGGGTTCTCGGGCTTGAAATGGTGTAATTTTTTTGTCACAACACGGCACCTCGCGGATGGGGGGCGGCACCACCCGGAGAGGCGACGGCCCTAGCAACCGGACATCTGTCCAAAGACGGCCTGGATGGTGATGTTAGAACGAGTGGCTACCCCCGAAAGCGCGCCGCCGGCGTCCGAAACCAAGGAACTCGACGGTCTTGGACGGGTCATCGACGTCGCCCGCGACTGGCTGGTCGGCCGCCAGGCTGCCGACGGCCATTGGGCGTTCGAGCTCGAGGCCGACTCCACCATCCCGTCCGAATACATCCTGCTCAATCATTTCCTGGGCACCATCGACGACAAGGTCGAATCGAAGCTCGCCGCGTACCTCAAATCGACCCAGGGCAAGCACGGTGGCTGGCCGCTCTATCATGACGGCGACTTCAATCTCAGCGCCTCGGTCAAGGCGTATTACGCGCTGAAGCTGACCGGCGAGGACATCGACCAGCCCTACATGCGCTGGGCGCGCAAGGCGATCATCGATCACGGCGGTGCCGCGCGCGCCAATGTCTTTACCCGCTTCACGCTGGCGCTGTTCGGGCAGGTGCCATGGCGCGCCGTGCCGGTGACCCGGCCGGAGGCGCTCTTATTGCCGAAATGGGCGCCGTTCCACATCGACAAGGTTTCCTACTGGTCGCGCACGGTGATGGTGCCGCTGATGGTGCTGGCGGCGCGGAAGCCGCGCGCCCGCAACCCGCGCCGCGTCGACATCCGAGAACTGTTCGTCAAACCGCCCGAAAAACAGCGCTTCTACCAGAGCAACCCGACCGGCAAGTGGCAGGGGACGATCCTGCTCGGTTTCGATTTCATCGCCCGCGCGTTCGAACCATTGGTGCCGAAGGCGCTGGAAAGGAAGGGCGTCGAAAGGGCGATGACGTTCGTCCGCGAGCGGCTGAACGGCGAGGACGGCCTCGGCGGCATCTTCCCGGCGATGGCCAATGCCCTGATGGCGTTCGACACCCTCGGCTACGGCAGGGACCACCCGGATTACGTCGTCTGCCGCAAGGCCATCGACAAGCTGCTGGTGCTTCACGACGACTGGGGCTATTGCCAGCCGTGTCTGTCGCCGGTGTGGGACACCGGGTTGGCCTGTCACGCGCTCTTGGAATCCGAGATTACCGACGGCGTGCTCGCGCGCGCCACCGAGTGGCTGAAGGCGCGGCAAATCCTCGACGTTGACGGCGACTGGATCGCCAGCCGGCCCGGTGTGCGCCCAGGCGGCTGGGCATTCCAGTACTGGAACAACTATTATCCGGACGTCGATGACACCGCGGTCGTCGTCATGGCGCTGCACCGGGCCGACGTGAAGAAATACAAGGACGCCATCGAGCGCGGCGCCGAGTGGGTCATCGGTATGCAAAGCGCCAACGGCGGCTGGGGGGCGTTCGACGCCGACAACGACCACATGTTCCTGCAGAACATCCCGTTCGCCGACCACGGCGCGCTGCTCGACCCGCCGACCGTCGACGTCAGCGCCCGCTGCGTCGGCATGCTGGCGCAACTAGGCTACGGCCGGGACCACCCGGCGGTGGCCCGCGGGCTCGCGTTTCTGCGCAGCGAGCAAGAGGACGACGGCTCGTGGTTCGGCCGTTGGGGCAACAACTACGTCTACGGCACGTGGTCGGTGCTATGCGCGTTCAACGCCGCCGGCGAGAACATGAAGGCGCCGCACGTGCAGAAGGCCGTCGATTGGCTGAAGCTCTGTCAGCGTCCCGACGGCGGCTGGGGCGAGGACTGCTCGACCTATTGGTATCACCGCACTTGGTATCATTCGGTCGAGACCCTGCGGCGCCGGCTTGACGAGGTGAAGACCTCGACGCCGTCGCAGACGTCGTGGGCGCTGTTGGGGCTGATGGCCGCCGGCGAGGTCGACAGCGACAGCGTGCGGCGCGGCATCGATTACCTGCTCGCCACCAGGCGCCAGGGCGGCAAATGGCATGAGGAATACTTCAACGCCGTCGGCTTCCCGCGGGTGTTTTACCTGCGTTATCACGGCTACAGCGCCTATTTCCCGCTGTGGACGCTGGCGCGCTACCGCAACCTCAAGAGCGGCAACGCCAAGTTTCCCCCGTTCGGTATCTGATTGCGGCGGCTGGGCGTCATCACCGGTATTGCCCGGGAGGCCGATTGCCTTTCCGTCCTTCCCGCCGAGCGCCGGCCGTTGGCGCGCTGCAGCGGCGCCTCGAGCGCCCGTGCTCTTGCCCACGCTCGGGCGCTGATCGCCGAAGGTTGCCACGGGCTGGTCAGCTTCGGCATTGCCGGCGGCTTGCACCCCGATCTGGCGGCGGGGACGGTGATCGTCGCCGACCGCGTGATCGCGCCGGACGGCCGCGCCATTCAAACCTCCGAGCCGTGGCGGCAAGGGTTCGTCGCCGCCTGCCGCGGCGCCAGCATCACGATTGCCGCCATCGCCGGGTCCGAACGCATCGTCGGGGGGATGGCAGAGAAGCGCGCACTTGCCGCCACGACGGGTGCCGCCGCCGTCGACATGGAGAGCCACGCGGTCGCCGCCGCGGCGGCCGAGGCGGGGGTGCCGGTGCTGGTGGTGCGCGCCGTCGCCGATACGGCGACGCGCCGGCTGCCGGAATGGGTGGTGACGTGCGTCGCCGCCGACGGCTCGCGCCGCTGGGGCGCAGTCGTCGCCGGGGTGCTCCGCAATCCGGGGGATCTCGGGGTGCTGATGGCGCTGGCCGGAGACAGCGCCAGGGCGATCGAGGCGCTACGCGGCGTTGCTGGCCGCGCGGGGCCGCTGTTCAGCCTGCCGTGAGGCGGCCTCTTCCTCGGCCCGCTGCTGGGTCAGGGTCTTGATCAGGCCATCGAACACGAACTCCGCCGGGCGCTGATTGTCGAGCGGAATCTCGGGCGCCATCGGCTTCTCGGTATCAATGCCCTTCATGAACACCTTCAGCGCCTTCAGGGGGTGCGAGATGGTGTCGTTGACGGCGGTCGGCTCGTAGCCGCAATGCACCATGCAATTGGCGCACTTCTCATAACGCCCGGTACCGTAGTCGTCCCACCTGGTCTCGGTCATCAGCTCCTTGAAGCTGCTTGCGTAGCCTTCGCCCAGCAGGTAACACGGCCGCTGCCAGCCGAAGACGTTGCGGGTCGGATTCCCCCACGGCGTGCAGTGGTACTGCTGGTTGCCGGCGAGGAAGTCCATGAACAGCGTCGACTGGCTGAACCGCCATTTCGACTTGCCCTGACGCTTGAAGATGTCGCGGAACAGCTGCTTGGTCCTGGCGCGATTGAGGAAGTGCTGCTGGTCGGGGGCGCGCTCGTAAGCGTACCCGGGCGACACCGTGATGCCCTCGACCTTCAGCTCGTCGGTGGCGAAGTCGAAGAACTTCGCCGCGTCCTCGGCCGGCATCTGGTCGAACAGCGTGCAGTTGACGTTGACGCGGAAGCCCTTTGCCTTGGCGGCGCGGATCGCCGACACCGCGCGCTTGAAGCCGCCCTTCATGTCGACAGAACGGTCGTGATGGTGTTCGAGCCCGTCGAGGTGCACCGAGAACGTCAGGTATGGCGACGGTGTGAATTGGTCGAGCTTCCTTTCGAGCAGCAGCGCGTTGGTGCACAGATAAACGAACTTCTTGCGCTTAACGATGCCTTCCACGATGGCGACGATGTCCTTGTGGATCAACGGCTCGCCGCCTGGGATGGAAACCACCGGCGCCCCGCACTCGTCGACGGCGTTTAGGCATTCCTGGACACTTAGGCGCTTGTTCAGGACCTCGTCCTCATAGTCGATCTTGCCGCAGCCCGGGCACGCCAGGTTGCAACGGAACAACGGCTCCAGCATCAGCACCAGCGGATACCGATCGATGCCCTTGAGGCGCTGCGCCATGATGTAGGCGCCGACGCGAATCTGCTGAATCAGGGGGACGGCCAAGAGACGGGGCTCCTCAGGCGCGCTGTTGGTTCTGGCGCACCGCTTCCTTGAGCTCGCGGGGCAGCTTGAAGATGATGCTTTCGGCGACACCGTCCATTTCCCTCAGGTGAACGTCGCCGTAGTCGCCGAGGCGCGAAATCAGCTCCTGCACCAACTCGTCCGGAGTGGACGCGCCGGCGGTGATACCGACGGCATCAATGCCGCTTAGCCAACTTGGATCGAGATTGCCGGCGTCGTCGATCAAATAGCTCGGGATGCCGAGCTCGGCGCCGATCTCGCGGAGCCGGTTGGAATTGGAGCTGTTATGGGCGCCCACCACCAGCAACAGATCGACGTGCTGGGCCAGCTTGCGCACCGCCTGCTGGCGGTTTTGGGTGGCGTAGCAGATGTCCTTGACGTCCGGTCCGACGATCTTGGGGAAACGGGTCTTCAGCGCGGTGATGACGTCGCGGGTCTCGTCGACACTGAGCGTCGTCTGGGTTACGTAGGCGAGCTTGTCCGGATCCCGTACCTGGAGTTTGCCGACGTCCTCGGCGTTGGTCACCAGCAACACGCCGCCGGGGATGCGGCCCTGGGTGCCCTCGACCTCGGGATGGCCCTCGTGGCCGATGAGGATGACCTGACGGTCCTTCTTGGCGTGGTTCTGGCCTTCCTTGTGGACCTTGGACACCAGCGGGCAGGTGGCGTCGATCACCGGCAGGTCGCGGCGTTTGGCTTCTTTCTCCACCTTCTCCGCGACGCCGTGGGCGCTGAAGATGGTGACCGCGCCGTCGGGGACGTCGTCCACCTCCTCGACGAAGATGGCGCCCTTGGCGCGCAAACTCTCGACCACCCGCTTGTTGTGAACGATCTCGTGGCGGACGTAGACGGGGGGGCCGTAGATGTCGAGCGCCCGTTCGACGATGTCGATGGCGCGTTCGACGCCGGCGCAGAAGCCGCGCGGCCTCGCCAACCAGACGTCGATATGTTTTTTCTTGGCCATCGTCACTGTCTGTTCATGCCCCGGAGGGGGCCGCCCGGCCGGGGCGGCTCGGTTCGAGGTTGAAAATAGGGATTATCCGGCCCAACGTGAAGGGGTGTTTGCCCGATTTCCCGGGATTTCCGGTCGCAATTCCGTATTTTCGCCGTTTTTCAATCGTATGTGTCCACCAGCCATTACAGCCACGATTAGAAAACTTCAATGATTCTTATCACGGGAGCCACCGGATTCGTCGGTTCCGCAGTGCTGCGCCGCCTGCTCGCCGCCGGCTACCGGGTGCGGGCCCTGGCCCGGCCCGCCAGCGACCGCCGCAACCTGGAGGGGCTGGCGGTCGAGGTGGTGGAGGGCGATCTGTTGGAGCCTTCGAGCCTGCGAACGGCGCTTGAGGACTGCTCGGGTCTGTTCCACGTCGCCGCCGACTACCGCCTGTGGGCGCCCGACCCGGGGCCGATGTTCCGCGCCAACGTCGATGGCACCCGGATGCTGCTGCTGGCCGCCCGCGACGCACGCGTTAAGCGAATCGTCTACACCTCTTCGGTCGCCGCCCTCGGCGTGTTGCCGGGCGACGCCGTCGCCGACGAGAAGACGCCGGTGACGTTCGCCGACATGATCGGCCCCTACAAGCAGTCGAAGTTCCTGGCCGAGGCCGCGGTCACGAAGCTGATCGAGGACGAAGGCCTGCCGGTGGTGATCGTCAACCCGTCGACGCCGATCGGCCCCCGCGACATCAAGCCGACGCCGACCGGCCGCCTGATCGTCGAGGCGGCCGCCGGGCGGATCCCGGCCTACGTGGAGACCGGCCTCAATGTCGCC
>JACPJY010000367.1 GCA_016187325.1 Rhodospirillales bacterium
CGCTGGTGCGGCGCGAGGCTGGTGATCTCGGTTCCGTCGAAGACGAGACGGCCGGAATCGCAAGCCAGATTGCCGGTGAACAGGTTGATGAGCGTCGTCTTGCCGGCGCCGTTGGGTCCGATGATCGACGTCAGCACGCCTTTTTCCAGCGTCATCTCGACGTCGTTGACGGCGACGAACTCGCCGAACGTCTTACGCAGGCCTTCCGCGTGAAAGAGAACGTTTATCGGTCTTCTCCCTGGTCGCTCTGCCGTCGCGTCAGCAACGGCAGCAGGTGGTTCTGGATGACGCTGACGACGCCGCCCCGGAATCCGAGTACGAGGGCGAGCACGATGATGCCGAGCGTCATCATCCAGTAGCCGGTGAAGATGACGACGATCTCCTTGATGATGTAGAACAGAAACGCCCCGACGATGGGACCGGCGAAGGTGAAGGCGCCGCCGAGGAGCGTCGCGATCACCGGCTCGGCCGAAAACGTCCAGTTGGCAAGCGCCGGCGACGCCGAGCGGCCGAGGGGAACCATCAGGGCGCCTGCCAGCCCGGAGGCAAGGCCAGCGATGGTGAAGGCGATCAGCCGGTATTTCCTGACCGAAAGGCCGCTGAAGGTGACCCGGCTTTCGCTATCGCGGATGCTCTGCAGCGTCAGCCCAAGCGACGATCGCACCACCCGCCAGACGGCGAATATCCCCAGCGCCACCAGGACGAGGACGAAATAATAGTAACGATCGAGCTCGGCCATCTCGATGGAGAACAGGCCTGGAATCTCCAACGGCGCCCGCGGCACGCCGACCAGCCCGTCGTCGCCGCCGGTGACGGAACGCCATTTCCAGATGATCGAGTGGATCATCATCCCGAAGGCGAGCGTCAGCATGGCAAAGTAGATTTCCGTGTGGCGGACGCACAGGAAGCCGATGATCAGCGCCGCCACCCCGGCGGCGAGCACTCCGCCGATGATCCCCAGCAACAAGGACGGGACCGCCAGCAGGATCTTGGCGCACACGTAGCCGCCGACGGCGAAGAATGCGGCCTGGCCGAACGACAAAAGCCCGGTGAACGAGAACAGCAGATTGAAGCCGACCGCGAACAGCGCCAGGATCAGCATGTTGGCGGTCATCCAGATGACGTAGTCCCCGAACAGGGGGATCGTCAGCAACGCGCCGGCGACGGCCGCCCCCGCGGCCGCGGCGAGCCGGGTGTGGCGCCCGGCCTTCGTCAACGTGGCCCAGCCGTCCATCGCTCAGCGCCCTCCCAGCAATCCCTTCGGCCTGAACAGCAGGACGAGGGCCATGATCAGATAGGTCATGAACAAGTCCGCATCGGGGAACAGCAGCACGCCGTAGGCCTTCATCAGGCCGATGACGAGCGCGCCGACGAACGCGCCCGGCAGGTTGCCGAGCCCACCGATGACGGTGACGATGAACACGTCGATAATGACCGAGGTGCCGATGCCGGGCGTCATCGCGCGCACCGGCGTGCCGAGCGCCCCGCTCAGCGCCGCCAGCATGGCCGCGAAGGCGAACACGAGGGTGAACAGGCGGGGAATGTTGACGCCGAGCGCGCCGGCCATCTCGCGGTCCGAGGCCGAGGCGCGAACCGTTTCCCCCCAACTCGTCTTGTCAAGCAGGAGCCAGAGCATGACGCTGGACGCGATGCCGACGAAGATGACGAACAGGTTATAGACCGGGAACGGGCGGCCGACGATGGGCACCGTCGAATCGAATATCTCGGGCATCGGCGGGATCAGGGGAATCCCGCCCCAGAAAATCCTCGCGGCATCGGCGAAGATGAGCACGAACCCGAACGTCAGCAGAATCTGGTAGGCGAGGTCGAGATGATAGATGTAGCGAAGGAAGAAGCGCTCCATGATCAAACCGATGGCGCCGCCGCTGGCCGCCGCCAACAGCAACGCCAGCCAGAAGTTCATTTCGAGCGTGAGGTAGTACGTGAAGGCGAAGTAGCCGCCCAGCATGTACAGGCTGCCGTGAGCGAAGTTGACGACGCCGAGAACGCCGAAGGCGATGGTCAGGCCGGCGGCGAGCAGCCACAGATACATGGCCAGGCTGACACCGATGAGCCCCTGGTAGACGAGCGCGTCGACGGTCATGGGACGGCGTCCACTTGGCGAGCGAAGGCAAAGAGAACGTCATCCGAGATCGGATGACATCCCCTTTGCCGGTTCGGCTTCGGCCGTCTCAACTGAACGGCGGCTTGCGGAAATAATCCGCCGCCGGGAACACCTTGAGGTCGGTCAGGTGCGCGATGGGGGCGATCGCCTTGTTGTAGGCCACCCGTCCAGCCGGCACGTTGTAGACGGCCTGATGGTCCTCCGGCCGGTAGTAGCGCTTACCGGCGGGAGTCGAAATCTCGAGGCCTTCCAACGCCTTGATGACGTCCGCCGTCTTGACGGAGCCGGCCTTCTCGACCGCCGCCTTCAGGGCGAACACCGCCGAGTAGGTGCATTCCGCCGAGTAGTTGGGAAGGCGTCCCCAACGCTCCTGGAAGCGGGCGACGAAGCCCTTGTTCTCCGCGGTGTCGGGCCAGTTCCAGATGTAGCGGGCCGTCGCCCACAATTTGCCCTTGAACTTGCCTTGCGCGACGTCGCGGGAGATGCCCTCCATCACGTCGACGGAGCCGCCCATGCACTGCCACCAGGCTTGGATGTTGTCGAATACGCCAAGCGTCGTCGCCTGACGCAGCATCAGCACGGCTTCGCCGGCCCACGGGGTGGCGAAAATCAAGTCCGGTTTCTTGGCCAACAGGGCGCTGATATGGGGCGTGAAATCGGCGGTGAAGAACGGCGCCCAGGTCTCGCCGACGATCTCGACGTCGGGCCGGTACTTCTTCAGCGTGGTGTGGAACATCGCCCATGAGGTGCGCCCGTACTCGTAGTCGGCGCCCAGGTTGGCGATGCGCTTGATCTCCTTGTTGTCCTTGAAAACCAGCGCCGGCAGAATGGCGTCCTGGTAGACCGGCACGCTGCCGCGGAAGATGTGCTTGATCCCCTTCTTGAAGACCAGATCTTCGTTCAACTTCTCGGTCGCCGCGTGGGTGAAAATCTGAATCAGGTCGAGCTCGGGCAGCACCGGGCCGAGCGCCAGGCAAATGCCGCTGGAATCCGTGCCGACCATGAAGTTGACGCCTTGCTCCTTGAAGTAACGGGCGTTCTTCAAGGCGACCTCGTTGTTGAGTTCGTCGTCCCGATACAGGATTTCGACCTTTTGGCCCTTGATGCCGCCCTTGGCGTTGATCTCCTCGGCGGCGAACCGGGCGCCCATCTGGATTTGGCGGCCATAATCGGCGTGCGAACCCGACGAGACGCCTTGGGCGCCGATCTTGATGGTCGCCTGCGCATGTGCCGGTCTGAGGCCGATGAATGGCGCCGCAAGCACGGCGCCCCCCGCAGCCGTCGCCTTCAGGAATCGCCGTCGATTCAACTCGTATTTGCCAGCCATGATTTTCCCTCCCTGCTGGATCGCGATCGATGGCGAAAGGCGGCCGCTGGCGCCGGTCGGCGCATCGCGGCTGCTTTGCCACTGAATCGCCCCGGCGAAACAATTCGCCGGTGCCTTATGCGTTGGCGCATTTTTTTTAGAAATATTGCCGGAAAACGTAGCATCGCGCCCGGTGAGGGTCAACGA
>JACPJY010000368.1 GCA_016187325.1 Rhodospirillales bacterium
CGCTGGCAGCGGCCGGCCGGTTGCGCGGCCTCGAAGTATCGACACGCTTTTACGAGATCGGCTCGCCCGGCGGCCTCGCCGAGCTCGAGGCGCATCTGGCGTCCATGCCGCGATGATGGGATCGGCCTCGTTCGAAACGAACCGCCGGCCCCCTTGCGGGAGGCCGGCGGAACGCATTCCGGATCGTTCAGTCGGGTGTGGCCGCAGGCGGCCGAACCGCGTTTACGGATTCAACTTTCCGGCAAACGGGATGACGCCCGGGATCAGCCATTTCTCCCACATGTCGTCGATCTTCTTCTGGAAATATTCGATGTCTTCATCGATGAAGTGGGCAAAGCGGCCCTGCCGGCGCAGGTATTCGCGGACGGGCTTGCGCTTGAACTGCCCTTCGACGATGCGCTTGGAGCGGCCGATCATCCTGAGTTGGCCTTCCTCGACCTCATACAGCGGCCAGATGCCGGTCTCGACCGCCAGCTCGCCGAGCTCGTGCGAGAACTTGGGGTCGTAATCCCAGCCCTTCGGGCACGGATCCAGCGAGTGCACGAAGGTCGGACCGCCGATGGTCAGCGCCCGGCGCACCGAGTTCATGGCGTCCACCGGATAGGCGGTGCATACGGTGGAGACGTAGCGGACATCAGGATGGCCGGCCGCCAGCATCGCCGCGGTGTTCTTCTTCCAGCGCTTGTTCATGATCCGCTTGACCTTGCCCGGCGTCGAGAACGTCGAGTTGGCGCCGTAGGGCGACGACCCCGAAACCTGGATGTCCGTGTTGGCATAGGATTCGTTATCGTAGAGCAGGATTAAGAGGTTGTAATGGGTGTGCTGGAGCGCCGCCGAGATTGCCGACAGCCCCATGTCGGCGCCGCCGCCGTCGCCGCATACCGCGATGACGTTGATCGGCTCCTTCTTCATCTTGCCCTTGCGCATCATCGCGCGCAGCGCCGCCACCGTGCCGGTGGCCGCCGAGCCCGACGAGCCGAGCTGGGTGTGCATCCACGGCACTGCCCACGGCGTCGAATAGTAGGTGGTGTTGGCGACATACATGCAGCCGGTGGAGCCGAGGATGATCGAGCGGGGTCCGCCCGCTTTCGCCATCAGCTTCATCAACTGCGCCGATTCGCATCCCTGACAGGTACGGTGGCCCGAAGTGAAGTATTCCGCGGCCGGGACCTTCTTCGGCCCCTTCCAGGGATCGAGCACCTGCGTCTTCAGGAAGTCGTCCAGTGTCTCTACGTTTGCAACCATGATGTTACTCCCGTACTCCGATCCAGATTGTGTCCTGATCGTCGAGCTTGCCGTTGCCGGCGTCCCTCGTCAGGCCGGTGATTTCAACGACGTTGTCGGCGGTTACTTCGCGCCCGCCGAGGCCGGCGATGAACGACGCGATCTTCGGCCGGTTCTTGGACGGGTAAAGCGCCGCGCGCAGCTCGTTGGCGAGAACTCCCGAGTGGAAGCCCGAGCCGAAGCCGTAGTCGCGGTCGATGACGCCGACCGCCTTGACGCCCTTCAGCGCGTCCTGCAATTCGATGGTCGGGAACGGCCGGAACCAGCGAACCCGGACGAAGCCGACCTTTTTGCCCTGCGCACGCATCTTACGGACGGCGACCTTGACCGGCATCGCCAGCGTGCCCATGCCGACCAGCGCGATCTCGGCGTCCTCCATCATGTAGCGCTCGATGAAGGGTTCGCCGCCGCGCCCGAACTTCTTGTTCAGGTCCTCGTAGGCCTCGATGATAACGCCGCGGGCGCGCCGGGCCGCCATGTCGTTCTGCTTGCGCATCTCCATCAGCCAGTCTTCGTTGGCCTGCGGAGCGATGGTGATCGGGTTATCGGGGTGCAGTTGCTTGTCGCCGCGGTCGTAGGGCGGCAGGAAGCTGTCCACCATCTTTTGGCTCGGCACCTTGACGATGGCTTGGCTGTGGGTGAGGAAGGCGCCGTCGCAGCTGATGGCGCAAGGCAGCCTGACCCGCGTGTCTTCCGCCACCCGGTAGGCGATCAGCGCCGTATCGAGCGCCTCCTGGGCGGTTTCCACCCAGCACAACATCCAGCCGAGGTCGCGCACCGCCAACGCGTCGTTGTGCTCGACCCCGAAGGCGCCCGGATCGTCGAGCGCCCGGTTGCCGACCATCGCCACCATCGGCAGTCGAAGGCCGGCGGTCACCGCCAGCGCCTCGAAGGCGTAGAACCAGCCGACGCCGCTCGAGCCGACGAACACGCGGGCGCCGACGGCGGACGCGTGCTTGACGATCTCGAACTGGGAATGCTCGCTCTCGGCGACGATGTATTCGCAATCGAAGTCGCCGTTGGAGATCATCCCCGCCACGTACTGCATGACGGTATCGTAGGGACGGATCGGATAGGCAGTGATCACGTCCACGTCGGCAAGACGACAGGCGTGGGCGATGGCTTCGCTGCCGCTGATCAACTCCTCGTGTTCGCCGGTGTCCCGGGGTTTATCGGGGTTCCTGGCTGTCGCCGTCTTAGGACTCATTGGCAATCTCCTCCGCGTATTGGCCGACATGGTGGAAGCCATGCGACCGTGCCGGCTTATTGCTGATCTTCTCGGTCAGCCAGACGGCGTACTTCTTCTTGTCCTTGCGCCACATCTCCCACTGGCTGTTGTTGTCCTCGAAAGCCTCTTCGTTGACCATGGTGATGCAGTCCTCGACCGGGCATACGGCCTCGCACACGCCGCAGCCGCAGCAGGCCTGCATGTTGGCGTCGTAGAAACCGTCCGGCGAGATGTCGAAGCAGGTGTCCGGGCAGTTGAGCCAGCACAGCGTGCACTTGGTGCAGGTGTCGAAATTGATCGCCGGCCGCATGGTGCGGGTCGAGAACTTCTTGAACGTCTCGTTGCGTCCCGGCACGTAGCCGCCTTCCCAGCCGGCGACGTTCTTCTGTTCCGACTTCTGGCCGCGGATGACCAGGCCTTCCTCCATCTTGGTCCAGCCCGGCAGGTCGAAGGAGAACGGAATCTCCTCGCTGCCCTGCTCGGCGCCGACCGGGCTCGTCGAGGCGTCGTCGTAGGCCTTCTTGGCGGATGCCACCTTCTTGTCGTTCTTCCACTGGTCCTTGATCGCGCTGAGGATCGAATCGATGCTGACGATGTGCGGCGCCACCTTGGCCAGCGCGCCCAGCAGGCGCACATCGGTGTGGTCGTCCTTGTACACCCACAGCCCCGAGAAGCTGGCCGCCGCCTTGACGGTGGCGAGCTTGTAGGGCGCCCCCTTGCGGTGGATGATCTTGATCAGCTTGTTGGCGGATTGGGTCGAAACGACCAGCAGCGTGCCGTTCTTGGCCAACAGCTTGTTGATCGGCTGCAGGCCGTACCAGGCCCACGATTCGACGCCTTTGCAGAGAGTGTCGTCGCAGGAGATGGTGACGTCGTTGTTGTTGGGCTCGTAGCGCGACAGGTATTCCTGCAGTTCGTCCTCGGTATTGGAAACGACGGCGAATTGCTTGGCGGGGATGCCATTACGTTCAGGCGAATCACCGTAGCGCCCGAAGGCAATGCCGATCTTCCCCTCCTTCCTGGCGGCAAAAACAATCCCGCGGCAGATGTTTTTGGCCAGCGTCTTCTGGAAGATGCCGCGATAGATGACTTCCACGGAACCTGTGCTCATTCCGATCCCTCCCGGACCTGATGGTTGGTGGCTATGGAAAAGGCGATTCGAGGCCTCCCGTGCAAAGAGGGCCTGGGAAAGTCACCTGGTCGACAATATCCCAGGCACTTTTGGAACAGTCTTGATGTTAGACCTTTGTCCAAATCGAGGGAAGGCGAAAACGGCGATTCACCTTAGCGAATATGTGGGTTTCCTTGGCTCTCTGGAGTCCTGTGTAGGGTCTTCGCGGGCGGAAAGGGCCGTCATCTACGGTTTCCGGGCCGATCAAGGGTGGGCCATAGCCGAGTCCCCCGCTATGCCGCTGGGCAGCCCGGAAAACCGCGGCCCATGGGGCGAAAAGCGGCGAATTCCGGCTTGCTATAAAAGGTATCTGGAGTATTGTATACCAGGACCCAACAGCATTCCCGCGCCAGTGCTCAATTCCGAGTGTCGGCGCAATCGAGATGTCGGACCGCATCGTGGCACACGCCGAACTCAACGTCGAGCCGATCGACGCCAATTTCAGCCTCAAGGACAAGATCTACGAATCGTTGAAGCAAGCGATCACGTCGATGAATATCTATGCCGACGACGCCGAACTCCGGCTCGACGAACGGCGGCTCTCCGAGAAGCTCGAGATCAGTCGCACGCCGGTGCGCGAGGCGCTTGCCCGCCTCGAGCAGGAAGGGCTGGTTCACATCGTGCCCCGGCGCGGCGTCTACATCGTACGCAAAACCAAGGCCGAGATCCTGGAGATGATCACCGTGTGGGCGGCGCTCGAGGGCATGGCGGCGCGGCTAATCACCCAGAACGCCAGCAACGAGGAGATCGCCTCGCTGCGCAGCATGTTCACCACCTTCGAGGGCGAAACGGTGCAGGCCAAGATCGACGAATATTCCAGCACCAACATCCGCTTCCACCAGGCGATCCTCAAAATGAGCCATTGCAAGCTGTTGACAGATATGGCCGATAACCTTTTTATCCACATGCGCTCGATCCGGGCGCGGACGATTTCCGAGAAAGACCGCGCCAATCGCTCGATCATCGACCACATGCACATCATCGAGGCATTGGAGAAGCGCGACACCGAATTGGCCGAACGACGGGTGCGCGAGCACACCTTGAACCTCGGGGCGCACGTCGAGAAACACGTCAACTACCTGGAATAGCCGCCCTCTCGACGTTATTCCCAGGGCGAACAACAAGGGAAGAATAGACTATGCCTGTGTCGAAGACCGCGGAGAACACGCTAGCCAAGAAAAGCACCTCGGCCAACGACGGTCCTGAGGCCAGGACGCTGACGGACGGGTTTCATCTCGTCATTGACGCGCTCAAGCTTAACGATATTAACACGATCTACGGCGTGCCCGGTATCCCGATCACGGACCTGGGCCGGTTCGCGCAAGCCGCAGGCATGCGCGTGCTGTCGTTCCGGCACGAACAGAACGCGGGCTACGCGGCGGCGATCGCGGGGTATCTCACGAAGAAGCCCGGCATCTGCCTCACCGTGTCGGCACCCGGGTTCCTCAACGGGCTAACGGCCTTGGCACACGCCACGACCAACTGCTTTCCGATGATCCTGATCTCGGGCTCGTCGGAGCGCGAGATCGTCGACCTGCAGCAGGGCGATTACGAAGAGATGGACCAGCTCGCCGTTGCCAAGACGCTGTGCAAGGCGGCCTATCGCGTGCTGCGTGCCGAAGACATCGGCATCGGCATCGCGCGCGCCATCCGCGCGGCTGTTTCCGGCCGTCCGGGCGGCATCTACCTCGACCTTCCGGCGAAGCTCCTGGGCCAGACCATGGACGCCGAAGCAGGCGCCCGGTCGCTGGTCAAGGTCGTCGACGCGGCACCGCGCCAGCTTCCCGCGCCCGAAGCGGTCCAGCGCGCGCTCGATGTCCTCAAAAGCGCCAAGCGGCCCCTGATCATCCTCGGCAAGGGCGCGGCTTACGCGCAGGCCGACGAGGACATCCGGGCGCTGGTGGAGAAAAGCGGCATTCCTTACCTTCCCATGAGCATGGCCAAGGGCCTGCTGCCCGACACCCATCCGCAGTCCGCGGGCGCGGCGCGGTCCTTCGTGCTGAAGGAATCGGATACGGTGATGCTGATCGGCGCCAGGCTCAACTGGCTGCTGTCGCACGGTAAGGGGGAGACCTGGGGCGATCGGCCGAAGAAGTTCGTGCAGATCGATATTGAGCCCAAGGAGATGGATAGTAACGTCGAGGTCGCGGCTCCTGTGGTCGGCGATATCGGATCCTGCGTCAAGGTGCTTCGCGATGCCATGGGCGACGGCTGGGCGCCGCCGCCTGCCGAATGGCTCGAGGCGGTCAATGCCAAGAAACAGACCAACCTGGAAAAAATGGCGCCGAGGCTGCAGAACAACAACGTACCGATGGACTTCCACGGCGCGCTGGGCGTTTTGCGCACGATAATCAAGGAGCGGCCGGACACCATCTTGGTCAACGAAGGCGCCAACACACTCGATTTCGCGCGCGGCGTCATCGACATCTATAAGCCGCGGAAGCGGCTGGATGTGGGGACCTGGGGCGTGATGGGCATCGGCATGGGCACCGCGATTGCGGCCACCGTGGAAACGGGCAGCCCCGTTCTTGCCGTCGAGGGCGACAGCGCCTTCGGGTTCTCGGGCATGGAGATCGAAACCATCTGCCGCTACAAGCTGCCGATTTGCGTGGTTGTCTTCAACAACAACGGGATCTACCGGGGCACCGACGTCAATCCCTCCGGCGGCTCGGACGTTGCGACGACGGTCTTCGTCAAGGACGCCCGCTACGACAAGATAATGGAAGCTTTCGGCGGCGTCGGCGTCCACGCGACGACGCCCGATGAATTGAGCCGCGCCGTAAACGAGGCCATGGATTCTGGCAATCCGACGCTGGTCAACGCGGTCATTGACCCGAAGGCCGGCACCGAAAGCGGACGCATCGGTAATCTCAACCCGCAAAGCGTCGTCGCTAAGAAATAACCAAGCTGAATACAGTCAACTCTCATCAAGGGAAACGCACGATGAAAGCCCTGGAAGGCGTTCGCATCCTCGACATGACCCACGTCCAGTCCGGGCCCACTTGCACGCAGCTGCTGGCGTGGTTCGGCGCCGACGTGATCAAAGTCGAACGGCCGGGCACCGGCGACATTACCCGCCAGCAGCTGCGCGACATCAAGGACGTCGACAGCCTGTATTTCACCATGCTGAATGCGAACAAGCGCTCGATCACGCTCGACACCAAGTCCGACCAAGGCAAGGCGATCTTCACCAAGCTGGTCGAGAAATGCGACGTGCTGGTCGAGAACTTCGCGCCCGGCGCCCTCGACCGCATGGGCTTCACCTGGGAACGCATTCAAAAGATCAACCCGCGCATCATCTACGCCTCGGTCAAGGGCTTCGGCCCCGGCCCCTACTTCGATTGCAAGGTCTACGAGAACGTCGCCCAGTGCACCGGCGGCTCCGCCTCGACCACCGGCTTCGATGACGGCCCGCCGATGGTCACCGGCTCGCAAATCGGCGATTCCGGCACCGGCCTGAATCTGGCCCTTGGCATCGTGACGGCGTTGTTCCACCGCGAGAAATCCGGCCGCGGCCAGCGGGTCGAATGCGCCATGCAGGACGGCGTGCTCAATCTCTGCCGGGTCAAACTGCGCGACCAGCAGCGCCTGCAGCGCGGGCCGCTCAAGGAATATCCGCAGTTCCCGAACGGCGAATTTGGCCCCGCGGTGCCGCGCGCCGGCCACGCCTCCGGGGGCGGCCAGCCGGGTTGGATGGTGCGTTGTGCGCCGGGCGGTCCCAATGACTACATCTACGTCATCATCCAGCCGCAGGGCTGGGCGCCGCTGATGGAGACTATCGGCCGGCCGGAGTTGATCACGGCGCCGCACTGGGCGACGCCCGAGGTGCGGTTACCCAAGCTGGACCAGTGCTTCGAGATCATCGAGGCGTGGACGCTGACCAAGACCAAGTTCGAGGTCATGGAAATCTTCAACCAGCACGATATCCCGTGCGGCCCGATCCTGAGCATGGAGGAACTGGCGGCCGAGCAGAGTCTGCGCGCCACCGGCACCGTGGTCGAGGTCGATCATCCGAAACGCGGCAAGTACCTC